>JBGVDY010000378.1:0-8145 GCA_045119585.1 Acutalibacteraceae bacterium
CAAAATGTGTTTGTTAATAAAACTGCCCAACTTCTCATTGAGAAGCTGGGCCGTGCTAAATTTTAAAGCATTATTCTTCGGTTTCTTCGCAGTCACAACCGCAACCACAGTCACAGCCTTCAAAATCAAACTCAAGATCAGTACCGCAGTTAGGGCAAACCATACCCTCTTCTTCGAGCATCTCTTCATCAAGATAGATTGTATCGTTGCAAGCAGGACACTCAATTTCGTAAACTGCATCATCACAGTCACAATCACAATCGTCGCAATCGCAATCGCAATCGTCGTCATCTTCATCATCTTCGTAGATGAAGTTTTCAAGATCAGCTAAATCTTCATCAACAGCATCGATTTGCTCCATAAGCTCATCGCAACCGTCTTCAATATCGCAGATTTCTTCAGTAATATCACCGAGTAAATCAATAATAGCTGCCAAAACCTTGCCTTCAGGCTTTGTTTCATCAAGACTTAAACCTTCAGCTAAGCCTTTGATATAAGCAATCTTTTCACAAATATCCATTAACTTTTCCTCCAAATTATACACGTTCCATGTATTCGCCGGTACGGGTATCAATTCTTACCATTTCGCCTTCATCAATAAAGAGCGGAACGCGGATTTCTGCGCCGGTTTCCAAAGTAGCGGGTTTTGTAGCATTTGTAGCTGTATCACCCTTGAAGCCGGGATCAGTTTGTGTAATGGTTAGCTCAACAAATGTTGGGGGTTCTACACCGAAAACCTTACCCTTATAGGATAAAATTTTGCAAACCATATTTTCTTTTACAAACTTGAAGTTATCGCCAAGTTCACTCTTGTTGATAGGTTCAAGCTCGTATGTTTCTTGATCCATGAAATAATAAAGGTCGCCATCGTTGTAAGAATATTCCATATCTTTTCTTTCAACAAAAGCAGTTGGGAACTTTGCTGTAGGGTTGTAGCTCTTTTCAATAACTGCACCTGTAATAACGTTCTTAGTTTTTGTTCTTACAAAAGCAGCGCCCTTGCCGGGTTTTACATGCTGGAATTCAACAACCTGAAGCACGTTTCCGTCTTCTTCAAATGTAACGCCATTTCTAAAATCGCCTGCACTAATCATAATAATCCTCCAAATGTGCAATATTTCTATAATATTATATAGCCTTTGCGTCATTTTGTCAAGCAGATTATACACCTTTACAATTTTATCTAAAAGTGATATTATAATAATATCTTGCACCAATTTCAAAGGAGATTTGCTATGGTACATATTGGTAATGATTGGGATAATATTTTGGCTGATGAATGGCAAAAGACTTATTACCAAGAACTGCGAAATTTTCTAAAATCCGAATACTCATCACAAAAAATTTATCCTAAAATGGATAATATTTTTAACGCCTTAAAATATACGTCCTTTGAAGACACCAAGGTTGTAATTATAGGGCAAGACCCCTACCACGGTGAAGGTCAGGCTCACGGGCTTTGCTTTTCGGTCCTGAAGGGTGTAACTCCCCCACCGTCACTTAAAAATATTTTTAAGGAATTACTAGCCGATATTGGCAAGCCTATACCCACCCATGGCGAGCTTACAGAATGGGCAAAGCAAGGCGTACTGCTGCTTAACAACGTACTGACTGTCAGAGAAGGTCTACCCACAAGCCACAAGGGCAAAGGTTGGGAAATTTTTACAGACAGAGTAATAAGCGAGCTAAATAAAAAGGAAACACCCGTAGTATTTTTACTTTGGGGCGCCCATGCGCAAAAAAAAGCAGAAATTATAACCAACCCTATACATTATAAATTAACCTCGGTACATCCGAGTCCGCTCTCAGCTTCACGCGGTTTCTTTGGTTGCAAACACTTTTCAAAAACCAACGAAATATTAACTCAAAACGAACTTTCTCCAATAGAATGGTAATATTAAAAGCGAAAAATCTCTGGCTTAAAATTTTAGCCAGAGATTTTTTATTAAAAATTACTATCAAATTCAGACTTGTCGCTAACAAAACTAAACTTAATATTTGTAGTGCCGCTTTCACACGGCTCTAAGAATTTAAGCAAGCCCTTTTCGCGAGTAACACTTCTGCCGTCAGCGTTGCAGTTTCCGGGTTCAAGACCCATTACATAATCGTTAACACCCATCATTTTCCATTGAGTAAAGCAGTCAAGACCCTTTTTATCGTAAGCCATTACCATACCAACATTAAAGTCGGGGTTATAGATACCAACCTTTGCGGTGCCGCCTTGTTCCTTTACATCGTAGTAATAGCAACGCTCTTGATACTGAACCTGTGGTTTTTCTGACAATAACGCTGTATCCATATATTTTTCGGCGTGATTGTCACGAGCCGATTGCAAATTAAACGGAATTTTTACAATACTGTTTTCGGTAAGAAGCGGATAACCCATATTGCAGTGGTAAAGCACCATATATGGTGACTTGCTGTCGCCAATGTTATTTACTGTATCGGTCATCTCAAAACTATTTTCATTATAAGAAAAGCGGTAAACACGGCAAAGTTCAAGCTTTTTACCAAAGATTATGCTATCAATAAGCTTTAGCTTAATGGTTACTCCGTCCTTGTCTTCATCCATAACACAAACGGTAGCAGGAATATGTGATACTGTACCGTGTAAGGGTAAAATCTCGCCGTCATCTTCACAAGGCGAGCCAACCTGAGTAAGACCGCAGGTTGTAATAAAGCCTGCAGTGAAGGATTTTAAAAAGCCCAAACCTTCCTTATCATAATAATTTGGAGCAACGTAGCCACAGGGAGAGAAAAAGCCCATATTCTTACCGTCAACCGCAATACGTGAAATATCACCCGCGCGGTCAACCGAAATCCAAGCCTCTAAGCCCTTTCCGTTGCGAACATAAATAAAGTGCATTCCGTCGCCCTTGCCGTCTTGCAATACGTAGCGCTCGGCACCGCGAATTTGCAACGAATTACCAACGTAGTTATTCATAAATTACACCTCATAATATTTATTAAGTTAAGTATAACACATATTTTTTAAAAAATAAACCGGATTTTAAAAATCGCAAAAAATTACTAAAACATCGCACAATTTTCCTATACTTTCAATATTTTATTTGTTATAATGGTTATAGTTGAATTTTCTCAAGGAGAACATTATGCAAAAATCCACTATGTTCAAAGGCTACCTTTACTCAATATTAAGCGCCGTAATTTATGGTTGTATGCCACTTATGTCAAAGCATATATATGCAGGCGGCGTTAATTCAATATCGCTTGTATTTTTTAGAAATCTTTTCGCCATACCGCTTGTTGCATTACTTGCGTTTAGGCAGAGTAAATCCTTCGCAATACCTAAAAAAGCCCTTCCCGAAATAACTGTTATTGCCATCATCGGTTGCTGTATAACACCGCTTTTACTTTTAAGTTCTTATAACTTTATGGCTTCAAGCGTAGCTACGGTTTTCCACTTTATATATCCCGCTGTTGTGGTGCTTATTGGTATTATATTTATGAAGCAAAAAGCCAATATCAAAACTATTTTTTGTGTTTTGCTTTGCGTGTTCGGTCTTTGCCTTTTTTATACCCCGGGTGAACCGATTGACATTCGCGGTGTGTTGCTTGCAATTATCTCGGGTATAACCTGCGCAGTTTACATATGCTTTCTTTCAGTTTTTAAGTATAAAGAAATACCGCTTTTTCTATTCACTTTCTACGTTATAGTTATAAGTAGTATCACTTTGTTTTTCTTCTGTATTTTTACAAATACGCTAACCTTCCCTACAAATGCTTTTGGTTGGTTTATGTGTATATTGTTTGCAAACTTAATCACCGCAGGCGCAGTTGTACTGTTACAGGCAGGTACCTTTATAATAGGCGGCGAACGTTCTTCTATTTTAAGTACTCTTGAACCAATAACAAGTATCATACTCGGTTTGCTTTTCTTAAACGAAGGTATAACCTTAGTTACAGCTTGTGGCGCAATACTTGTAATTCTTGCAAGTGTACTTATCGCTATATTTGATGCTAAAAAATCATAACTTCGGGAGTCTAATCATGAGAAACACCTACGACTTTACAAAAGAACTTATTCAAACCGTAAAACCATCCTTTGCATATGACGGCAACCTTGCAGATTGGCAACCCAAAGCCAAACAAAAATTACGTGACCTTTTAGGGATGGATAAATTCACATTATGCAACTTGGATTTTCAAATAGAATTTCAAGAACAACGTGAAGATTTTACCGAAATCCGTTTCACCTTCCAAAGTGAAAAAGGCTACCGTGTACCCTGTCACCTTTTGTTGCCCGTAGGTATAGAAAAGCCACCCGTTATCGTTTGTATGCAAGGGCATTCTATGGGTATGCACGTTTCTCTCGCGCGTCCAAAATTCCCCTGTGATAAGGAAGACATTGAAACAGGCGACCGCGATTACTGTATCCGCGCCGTAAAGGAAGGCTTTGCTGCTGTGGCACTTGAAATGCGCAACTTTGGTGAAGTAAGCCATAATAATTACGAACCGCAATGCTATGAATCTGCCGTAACCAATATGCTTATGGGAAGAACCACAATAGGCGAACGTGTGTGGGATTTCGGACGTTTAATTGACGTATTGGAAAACCACTTTGCCGATAAGGTTGATTTAGAAAATATTTGCTGTATGGGTAACTCGGGAGGCGGCACCGCCACAGCTTATATTGCCGCTTTGGAAGACCGCATAAAGCTTGCCATGCCTTCTTGCGCTATGTGTACATATAAAGACTCTATCGGCGCTATGTTCCACTGCGCTTGCAACTACGTACCCAATATTGCCACAATTTTTGATATGGGCGACCTTATAGCTATGGCACATCCCAAATATTATATTCAGGTTAACGGCATTACCGATGACATTTTCCCGATAGAAGGCGCTAAAAAGGTATTCCTTGACGGCAAAAAGGCTTATGAAGACAATGGTGACGCAGATAAATGCGCTCACGTCATAGGTCACGAAGGTCATCGTTTCTATGCCGATAACGCTTGGCCTATCGTTCATAAGATGTTGGGTAAATAAATCCTGTTTTGCAAAGCAAAACACTTTACTTCTTAACTTTTACATATTACTTATTACCTAAATAAAAAAACTCCCGAGAGGGAGTTTTTTTATTTGCACCACGCTTCAAACTTCATAATATCTTCTTCAAGTTCTATTTTAATATTGTTTATTCCGCCTTCAATAAAGTTTATATCAAAGCCCATATTGTACATAAGCATTGTACAGTTAGATTCGGTCAAAATATGCCCCGAGCTTTTTACCATATCAAAAACCTCGGTAAGAATTGAAAAATAATGCGCTTCAGGTGACTGCAGAGCAATAATCTTTTCACGTTCAAGATATTCGGGATAATCGCCCGATAAATCAAATTGAACATAGTCGTTCATGCTGTGGCAAATTGTAGCACTTTTCTTTTCACTGCAAGCAAGCAATAATTTTGATATCGTTTCGGTAGTAATCATTGGACGTGTAGCTTCTTGGATTATAAGCACGTCATCCAAAGAATACCTGCTTTTCAGATATTCAAAAGCGTTACAAAGCGAAGCTGCACCACTATTGCCCGCCGGAATAAGTCCTTTAAGCTTTGTTATACCAAACTGCTCAGCGTAAGCTTTTACAATATCTTCCCACCCGCGAAGACATACTACGTATATATCATCTACAGAGGGGTGAAGCTGATAGGCTTGCATACAATAAACTATAATAGGCTTACCGTTTACATCTATAAATTGGTTAGGTATATTACGGCTGTTTCTACCCGTTTTACCGCCCGCCAAAATAACCACCGCAGTTTTATTTTTCTTTTTTGTATAAACATCTTGTGGAAATGACTGTGAAATATTTTGCTTGGCATAACCAAAAATTAACGATTCTACCGTAGTGTCAAGCACACTGGCAAATTTTTCAAGCTTTTTTTGAGAAACGTCATTTTCACCCGATTCTATCTTCGCAATAGTTGAACGAGTTTTGTATCCCATTGCATCTGCAAGCTCTTGTTGTGACATACGTAATTCAAAACGTCTTTTTTTAATGTTGGCACCTACTGACAAAAAATCACCTCAAAAAATCAATTTTATATCTATTTTAAACATATCGTGTTTATTATAAATCAACACAAAGTGATTTTCAAGCCCAAATGTTAATTTTTTCGTAAATTTATTGACATTTTTGGTGATTTAAAATATAATATACACGTTGCAAACAATAAATTTTTAATTTTTGAAAGGAGTACAGTTATGAAAGCTGTCATTTTCAACTCAGGTCTTGGTAACCGCATGGGCGAGTTCACCAAAAACAATCACAAATCTATGGCTCAACTCAAAGATGGCGAAACTATTTTCCATCGTCAAATCCGTCTTCTCGCTGCAGAAGGTATTAAGGATTTCATCATCACTACCGGTCCTTTCGAAAATCAGTTGAAAGCTACTGCTGCTGATTTCCCGGAACTTAACTTCTCTTTTGTTCGTAACGACATTTACGACAAGACCAATTACATCTATTCTATGTACTTAGCTCGTGACCTTATGGATGACGATCTTCTCTTCTTCCATGGCGACTTAGTATTCAATAGAAAGCTTCTCCACGATGTACTTGCAAGCGAAGAAAAGTGCACAGGTACTGTTAACTTCAAGAAAGCTCTTCCCGAAAAAGACTTCAAGGCTAGAGTAATTGATGGTAAAATTCACGAAGTTTCTATCAAAATCTTTGATGAAGATTGCTTTGCATTCCAACCCTTCTACAAAATGGATAAAGCTACTGCTTCTGCTTGGATTGGCAAGGTTGTAGAATTTATCCACAAGGGCGAAGATAAGTGCTATGCCGAAAATGCACTTAACGAAATCTTCCCTGCTCTCAACATCAAAGCTTTCTCTTATGAAGATTACTTTATCGATGAAATCGATAATCTTGAAGACCACGCTCGCGTAACTGCTGAAATCTTAGCTTATGATGAAGCAGATGCTAAAATCTTTGGCTAATAATTTAATTCAACAATTTAATAATTAGGAGATTAAAAATGGAAAAATTTACGTACGGTTATGACAGCGTACAGTTTAAAAAGTTTAAAAAGTACGCTTGGCTTATGCTTTTAAGCTTTGGATTTACCTACTTGTTCTTCTACAACGGCCGTCAAAACATCAACCTTGTAATGGATCTTATGAAGGAACACTTCGCTTCTGACCTTGGTACTATCGGCGTTGTTTCTTCCGCTCTTTTCTGGTGCTATGCATTCGGTCAGTTAGTTAGTGGACGCTTAGGCTCATACTTCGGCTACAAAAAGCTTATGATATTCGGCGTTGTAGCTTCTGCTATTCTTAACGTATTAATTTCGTTTATGAACAACCTTGCAGTTATCGCTATCCTTTGGGGTGCAAACGGTTTCTGCCAAGCAATGGTTTGGGCAAACGGTGTTGGCGTTCTCAACAAATGGTGGCCTAAAGAAAAGCGTGGTTTCGCTTCAGGTCTTGCAACCTCCTTCTCAGGTGTTGCACAGGTTGTTACCTACTTAACAATCAACCTTTGCCTTGCTCTCAATCCTGAATGGGGTTGGCGCGCAGGTTTCCGTTTCCCCATGATTCCTATGGTATTAATCCTTATCGCTTTCATAGCTTTCTTCAAGGAAAAGCCCGAAGATATTGGAATCCCTGCATTTGAAGAAGCAGATAAGGGTCTTGAAGAAAAGGATGCTGCTTTGGCAGAAGAAATCTCTAAAAAAGGCTTCTTCTATCCATATAAGCTTCTCTTCAGCGAACCTAAGGTTATCATTTTCTGCTTAATTTCTGCTATCGCAGGTATTGGTCGTTACGGTCTTCTTACTTGGGTTCCTACCTACTTTATGGATGAAATGAACCTTTCAGTTAAAGACGGTATCTTCTCTTCAATTCTTCTTCCTATCGGTCAGGCATGCGCTATGTTCGTATTCCCCTTCATCACCGATAAGATTTTCAAGGGCAAACGTGAACCAATGCTTATCTTAGCTGCAATCGTTGCTTGCGCAGGTCTCGTATGCTTCCCATTCTTCAAAACACAAGCTCCTGCAACAATCATGTTATTCGTTGTTGGCGTATTCTCAATGGTAACAGGTGTTATCTGGGCTATCGCAGGTGATATGGGTGGCCGTGCACTTTCATCTACCGTTGTTGGTGTTCTTGACTG
>JBGVDY010000379.1:0-8118 GCA_045119585.1 Acutalibacteraceae bacterium
TCCAACATTATTAAAGCGGCACACTTTGAAACAAAGATTTCAATTCAAACTACCGATAAGAATGGCGAAGCCGTAGATATTGATCCTATTACAAGTGACTCTCAAATGCATAAATTTGCATTAAAAGCGGGGGTACAATATTCCATAAAAGTTGAACTGGCAGAAAACAGCACCGCAAGAACGGGCTATATCGCAATAACTGCCGTTGGCTGTGATAAAACGTATCATACTCAGCAACTTGGTGTAGACGAAATCGCTCCCGGAGGCAAAACAACTTCGATTAAGTTTAGACTAATGCCTACAGACTCGACAGATATTACATTTCTTTCTAATTGGGGTACTTCTTCTTATTACGATGATTATAAAAACAATGGCGATTCTCAAGAGCTTTACATTACCGGTAATGAAGAAGTTAAGATGATTGTCAATGGAATTACGAAGCTAAAAGCTAAAAAAGGCGAAAATTCGGATGATGCTACTGATAAAGGCGAAGAAGCAACTGATACCGTTGTTGAAAGTACTACGCCACCAAGTAGCACTACAACGCCGAGCAGTACTCCATCAAGTAGTACACCTTCGGATAGTCAGACAAACCCGTCTACTACACCTCCTACAACAATTACTACTCCTTCGGAAATTACCGATGTGAGTGAGTCAACAAGTACACAGGATCCGGCATCTACCGAGCCAACAAGTGAAATAGAGCAAACTGATCCACAAGAAAGCACAGAAACACTGTCTGATGAAGAGCCCACAGAAGTAATCTAATCAGAGGCTAGTGAATAAGTGCGAAGCAAAATATTTATTGAAAATTAAATAAGAACATAAAAAACGGAGACACCACGTGGGTGCCTCCGTTTTCTTAATTAGAACAATTTAATCATTTTGCCAATAACTACATATCTTGCATTATTAAACTCGTACGAGCAGGTTGATAGAGTAATAACGTTATCCTCTGCAGTGATTTTAACGTCGGAATCAAAAGTGGATTTTGCTATAATATCCGTTACTGTGGTTTCCTGCGGTGCGGTCCTATATATATCCGAATTGCGTTTAACCACGGCGCCTGCACATAATTCAATAATATAGTTGCCTTTAGGTGTTAGGAAATAGAGTGTGGGGTGTGCATCATAATATGATTGCTTCTTGTAGTTTGACAACGTTCCAAACATTGTGTCGTTTTTCATACTATGTCCGTACACAATATAGTTGGGGTCGTCGCCAACATCTCCGTTGCGGTAGTCGGCAAAGATGGTACCGCTTACAAGATATTTGCCTTTAAGATTGGTGTGTAGATATTGATTATTATCTTTGCCTTTAACAACAGGATAGTTTATAGGTGTATCAGGACAGTAAATCCAACCTACTATATCATTGTTTTCCTGCTTTAGAGCATCAAAATCAATACTGATAGGCACCTGATGATTTCCTTGCGCAGTTGTAGGGTCATTTTCCAACACAAACCGATTTTGAAGTTCGGCATTAGCTTTATGGGCAGTTTTATATTCGTAGGTAATCTTTATTACCTGAAACGCGGAAATAATGAATATAACCGTTAGAATTACTATTAGAATAATTCTAAGTTTTTTTGCTTTCAATATTCTACCCTCCTTTTATTAAAGACTGTTTAAAACGTTCTATATATCGCCTATATTAAATGGTTTAATTTAGACTTTTATGTTTAGCTAACAATATCTTAAAATAATTATATCACGAAACACACGTAAATACAATTGGCAAGAAATTTGATACGTATTATAAAAACAATTAAAAAATCTAAACAGTTAATTAACGGATTTGATGGGTTAAATGAACGTTTATAAATACGTTTTAAAAGAAAAGGTTTATTAAGCTTTACAAACTTCGATTTTAGTATGTGCTTTGATTTTTTCAATCCATTCGGTTACTTCTTTTTGGGAAGGCTGTGAAAATTCTTTTGCCATTTTTTTAAGTTTTTTATATTTGTGAAGACCCAATGAATGGTAGGGTTCAATCTCTATTTTTACAATATTTTTCAGAGTATTTGCTAAGTTTGCAATACCTGAAAAATGTTCACAAGTATCATTGACAGCGGGAATTATGGGGCAACGCAAAACAATTTTTTTGTTTGCCCTGTCTAATTCCTTTAAATTTTCCAATATAAGTTGGTTGCTTTTACCTGTGTATTTTTGGTGTAAGGTGTCGCTAGTGAGCTTCCAATCGAAGAGAAAAATATCAACCAACTCGCTTATTTTAATAAGCTCTTCGGTTTTTACAAAACCACAGGTTTCAATACAAGTATGAAGTCCGTTTTGCTTGGCTAACGAAAGAAGTTCATAAGAAAATTCAAATTGAGAAAGGGGTTCCCCACCCGAAAGGGTTATGCCGCCACCCGAATTCTCATAAAATATTTTATCCTTTAAAACCTCTTCAATAACTTCGTTTGCCGACATAGGCTTACCGAATACTTCGTTTCCACTGTCAGACACTACGGTTTCACATTCAAATGAATGCGATTCGGGATTGTGACACCACATACAACGCATAGGGCACCCTTTTAAAAATACGGTAGTACGAATACCGGGACCATCATTTGTACAAAATTTTTGAATGTTAAAAACATTACCTTGCATTTATTAGTTATACTCCGTTCGGTTTAAAATAGCCAACTGTTGCCATTCGGGAAGGCTTATAAAGTATTCGCTGAAGCCATAAAGACGCACGGTTAAAGATTTATATTTTTCGGGGTGAACCATAGCATCCTTTAGCGTTTCGCGATCAACAACGCTTATACCTGTATGGAAACCACCCATTTGGAAGTATGATACAACAAGCGCCTTTAAAATATCGGGCGACATTTTTTTTGAAAACGTGAGATTAAGACCGCCGGTAACGGTTTTGTCGAACGGAAGCTTTGACAAACTTTTTAAAAGGGCGGTTATGCCGTTTTTATCCGCACCATAGGTTGGCGATTGATTTTCACTAAATGGGTCGCCTGCTTTTCTGCCGTCAGGCGTAGCAGGAATACTTAATTTCCAAGTATTGTCGCGTTCTAACGAATAAAAACCTGCGGCTACGTAGTAATTTTCGGGCAACTCTAAATTTTCAACGGCTTTAATGTAAGCGTTACCTGCCATAACGGTATAGGTATCGTTATCGCTATCGTTTCCGAACATAGTGTAGCTTAAAATCTCGTTTCTTAAATCTTCGTGGTTTTGATAATCGTCGTCAAGAATTTGCATTAATTCTTTATAGGTGTAACGTTTTTCTTTAAATACCAATTTGTCAATCACCATTAGCGAATCGCCTACAGTTGCAACACCGGGGCAGAAAATATTTAACATATGATATTTGACTTTAGGGTCACTCGGATAGGTACATTCTGCCGCACTATCCGAAAGCAATAAGCAGTCAAGTACAAAACGCATACGGCTTTCATTTATAGAATAGGGATTTATTGTGCCGTTGACATATCTTTGCATTCTATAATTCAAATCATTTTCAAACTGCTTTAGTAATTCTTCTAAGGACGAATACTCTTTTTTATGTATTGCTTCTACAAAGATTTGTAAAACAGGGGCATAGTATTCTTGTCTAAACGTATGATAGTTGAGGTCGAAGGTGCAACAAGCCGAGTATGTAAAATCGCTTGCCACTTCATATGGAATACCTTGATTTAGCAAAGCTTTCACTATAGAGTCATAATTATAAACGTTAAGTTTATCAGTAAGTACTGATAAAGCTTCAAAAACGTCGTTAGTGAACTTTTCGTTTGCGTCATATTTTAAAAGAACTGTGATTTGCGGTTGAGCCATATCATTAAGTTTCGCTGCATCTAAAACGACTGATGAAAACTCGTTAGGATTTTCACCGCCAATGTTGATATATTGCTTTGAAGCGTTGCTTGGAATGGGCTTTACTGCGTAGTTATGGGTTGTTCTACCGCAAATTTCGTTTGTTTTAATCATAAAGCCTGCCAATAATTCGGTAAGCTCTTCCTTGGATTTTCCTTCTGCTAACGCCTGCTCGTAGAAGGGTAACATATATTGGTCAAAGCGACCGAAAGCATAGTCGCGCGAACCTACGTAACAGCTAGCCAGCATATGCATAATCCATATAGACTGTAAAGCAGAGTAAAAATCGTATGCAGGGCGGAAAGGAACAATAGAAAGAGCCTTTGCCATTTCTTCGCGACCAAGCTTTTTTGCGGCGGCAGAATATCTAAGGCAATAATCCTTAACTGCCGTTACAACTATTTCGGCGTTACGGGCAAAGTCTAAGGAATCGCGGTCGCCCTTTTTGGCGGCGTTTTCTTTTATTTCGGCCAAAATACCACTAAGCCCTAGCTTTAACAATTTTTGGTAATTAGGATTCATATGTCCGTTAGAGAAAATAAGTCTGTTAGGTGCATTAATTCCTTCGTCGGGAAGCGCTTCAACAACGCGACCTGCAAAATAGTCGCAATCGAGTATAGGGGTTGAAACTTCTGATAAAAGCGTAGAAAAAATAATGGCGTATTTATCAGCTTCGGTATAATCGCGCATCTCTTTTTCAAGACGGCTTAAAATACGTTCTTTTTCAATAAAACAGGCGTGATTGTCGGATTCGAATACTAATTCTTTTAATTTTGCCAAATTTGACATTTTAATCCCTCGTTTATAATTCGATTTCGGCCAAGGTTGCAGGTAATTCGTGCTGTGTATTGATTACAATATCGTTAGTAACGGTATCAAAACAAGAAACAATAAGTTTTCCGTTCCAAATGATTGGTTCGCCGGGCTCGTCAAGTTCACCGTTAAAGCCGTCGGTATCACCGTTTTGGCAAAGTTTTGTAACGGTGCCATCGGGTAATATTTTAACAATAGCGTTAGCGCAAAAGTCTGCGATATAAAGGTTACCGTCATTATCCATTATCATACCGTCGGTGCTTATAAGATTTTCGGGGTCTTGTGCCCAAATTTCATTGGATTTTACTGATAAATCATCATTAAATTTAATTCTGTAAACTGCGCCATCACCAAAATTACCAATTAATAAGTCGCCGTTTTTATCAAATTCAATACCGTCAACACCATATTGGTCATCTGGATTTTCGGTAACAAAGGTGGTAAGAATATTTTTGTCTTCTAAAGTGTTGGTAATATTTATGTTTTCGTCATCAAGCTTAAATCTATAAACACAACTTACAAGCTTGCCTGACGGATGTTTTACAAGTTCCAACGAACTTTGAGTAACATATATATAGCCGTCTTTAATTCGCATACCGTTAGGATGCTCCATATTTTTTGCAACAATGGTAGTTTTCACAATTTTATCACCGTCAAGGCGCACTCTTAAAATTCTGCCTTTTCTTACAAGCTCGGGTTTTCCGGGCCAGCCTTGATTGTCGCAAATATATAAGTCACCGTCGGGGCCAAAGGCAATACCCATTGGGCTTGCAAGGCCTGTTTCTTCATGAACGGGAACGTCAAACCATTTTTTTATGTTTTTGTTTTCATCAATTTTAAGTATACAACCGGGCATATTTTGGTCTGCATAGTTTGGGCAAGCAAGAATAAGGTTATTATTGCTATCTATTGCCATACCGTCAGGTGTGGATACGTAATCCGGAAGTTTTGCAAATAGGGTTGATTTTACCATAATAATTCTCCTTAAAGCTTATCGAAAATTTTAGTAAGTGAATAATAAGCTTCATCAAAAGCTTGTTTCATAAAGTTGTAATTAGCTTGTACTTCGGCATTAGGCTTGTTTTCTTCAGCAATTTTAATAAACTTATCAACAACGTCAAAGCTTTTAAATGCGCCAACACCAACACCGGCAGTAATTGCCGCGCCCATTGAAGTGGCTTCTTCTAAATAGTTTGGAACAAGTACGGGAACTTCAAAAATATCACAAAGAATTTGTTGCCATATTTTGTTTCTGGCTCCACCGCCAATTAAAATTAATTCGTCAATATCGCTGCCGCTGGATTTAAAGGTTTTTAAAATTATATCAAGGTTATAGCCTACACCTTCCATAACGGCGCGAAGCATATCCCCGCGGTTGTGGTTAAGGGTAAGACCTAAAAACGTACCCTTGGCCTTGTCGTTCCAACGGGGACTGCGTTCACCAATAAGATAAGGTAAGAATAATAAATTTTTAGCGCCTACGGGGGATAAGGAAACTTCCTTTCCAACCGAAGCATAAATATCGTTTTTAGCGAAGTCTTTATAGCCTTCTAAACCGCCGTAAAGATTGCTTACAGCCCAACTAAGTGAGCCGCCGCCCGTCTGCATTGTGCCGCAAGGCATAATGTAGTCGGGAACAATATGTGCAAAGTTAAATACTGCCATATCTTTGTCGCAGATGGGCTTTTTAGTGGCAAGCGAAATCCAAGAAGACGTACCTAAACAGCAGTTCGCGATACCTTCTTTTACAACACCTGTGCCAACAGCAGCACAGCAACCGTCACCGCCACCGCAAACTACGGGAGTACCTTCTAAAAGACCCGTAAGTTCGGCGGCTTTTTTTGTAACACCGCCCGCAACATCAATAGAGCGTAGAATTTCGGGTAATTTTGCTTTATCAAGACCGCTTAATTTTATAATATCGTCTGACCAAGTTAAAGTATTTAAATCTAATAAACAGGTTGAAGAAGCATCCGAAGGCTCGGTTACAAAGCGGTTTGTAAGCTTGTAAATTATATAGTCCTTTGCGTTAAGCATTTTATAAGTATCGTTGTAAATTGAAGGCAAATTGTCCTTAATCCACATAAATTTTGTGATACTGTCGGAAGCACTTATTCTATGCCCTGTAATTTTATAATAGGTATCAGAATCTATATTTTGCTTTATATATTCAGCTTGCTCGGTTGAACGCATATCTGCCCAAATAAGCGCATTGTGAAGTGGGGTGCCGTCTTTGTCTACACATAGACAGCCCATCATTTGACCGCTGAAAGAAATAGCAATAATATCCTTGTTATTCACTTCGCTTGCGAGTGCTTTCGACGTTTCGCAAACGGCTTTCCACCAGTCGTCAGCATTTTGCTCGGCAATGTTATTTTTACCTGTAATTAAATCATAAGCAAAAACGGTGCTTTTAATGAGGTTGCCGTCAGTATCAAATAGAGTTGCTTTATTACCCGAAGTGCCTAAATCGTGAGCTAAAATATATTTACTCATAGCGACTCCTTAAAATTTAATTACCATCTTCATTGTTGGAACTTTATTCTTAATATTATCAAATGCCTTGTCAATTTCGGCAAAATCATAAACGTGTGAAATGTAATCATTTGGGTCTAGAATACCGGCTTTAATCCAGTTTACAATTTGGTCGTGTGCTTCACTTTCAGCTTTTTTGGATGGGAATTGGTGGAAGTGCAAGGTCCAGTTGTAAGGGCATTTGCTCCAATCAACCAATTGTGTCATATTGGCGGAAATACCGTACACACAAACCTTTGCATCGGGCTTAATAATTTCAAGAGATGTATTAATAAAGCTTGAAACACCTACTGCATCGAGTGAGTAATCAACACCGTCCGGGCAAATTTTGCGAACAGTTTCTACAATATCTTGTTTAGTGCTGTTTATAACGTAATCAGCGCCTTGCTTTTTGGCAAGTTCAAGTTTTTCATCGGTAATATCGATTGCAATAACAGGTCCCATACCTGAAAGCTTTGCAAATTTTACAAAACTAAGGCCAACAGGTCCCATACCAAGTATAACAAGGCTTTTGTTAGCTTCAAAACTGAAACGCTTCATTGTGCTTAAAACTTCACGGAATGTGATGATCATAGCAGAACTAACAGGGTCGAAATCAGCGGGCAATTTTCTTTGACCGTAAGAGAAGTCTGCAGGGATAATGCCGTCTTTTTCCTGAGCTAATGCATCGGTAACGATATTGTATTCAGAATAAGTACCCCAACCGCTTGTATATCCTTCGGGAACGTCTGACCAATAAGGCATAAGAACAAGGTCGCCTATTTCAAAATTTGTAACCTTGCTGCCTTTTTCAACTACTCGGCCAACACCCTCGTGTCCTAAAACAACGGGGTAGGTATCAATACCTTTAAAATCACCGTGAATAATTTTTGTATCTGTACCATTACATACGCCACAGCTTTCAATTTTTACAAGCGCATCATATTCACCGTATTTA
>JBGVDY010000380.1:0-1259 GCA_045119585.1 Acutalibacteraceae bacterium
CAAGACTGTATCTCATCAACCATTGTAAATGTATCGGTTTCGCGGCATAACTCGTGAGCTGATTGTAAAAACTCTTTTGTAAGACGTATTCCAGCATAGTTCATAAGTATTATTTCATGCAAGAATCCTGCGGTTTTATATTTGCCGCTGTTATATTTTTCGATTTTTGCTTTAAAATCTTCAATATCGTTTTTCTTAACACTTACAACCTTGTAAATTTCGTTTTCTACGCATTTTCCGTAAAACTCAGGCCACATACCGCGGAAAGTTTGAGCAATAACAGTCGTTCCGTGATAGTTAGCACCAAGACCTTCTTTATTGTCTTCCATAACAAGAAATACCGGAATCTTATCTTCGTAAATGGGAGAAGTATAACTACTGTCAAGTCTATAGAAGCGTGAAAGCATCATCTTAATAGCCGCCTCACAAGCAAGGCTACCTGTTTCAAGATTAATAACTCTGTTTAATACTCTAGGTTCCTTTGATGCTATTATTTCATCAATTTTAGCATTATCAGAAGTACCGTTTGCAGCAGCGACAATTCGTCTTTCAGCTAATCTTGTAACATAACCTCTTGTATTGTTGTGGGTTGCATTCAAAATACCAAGTCTACGTGCATTATTAAGAAGCTTATAACCCTGGAAACTGTGACCGAGAGAAGCGTGGTAATGCTCGCTCTTAGCAATCAAATAAGCCTTACCATCTTCACCGATACGGGTGCATCCAAAACCGCCAATTGGTGCCATATTGTTATGTGCAGCATTAGCATATGAATTGGTGGGAGCGCCTTTTTCGTCGTTTACAAATCCGTCAAATAGTTTTTCGCCAGTACGATTTGCAAGCTCGTGCATTTTTTCAACATAACTGTCAGGGAAAAATTCAATTTCTTCGTTTATAAGAAAATCCGCTTCAGCTTCATCTAAGTTGCCAAGTCCTACAGCAACTGATTTTACAGCATTTAAATATTCTTCACCTAGAATATCTTTTAGTGAACGTTTAATATTTTTTAACATTTTAACTTTCCTTTCTTTAGAGCGATATTACGGCTTGTTCTTTTTCAGAACGAAGTGCCGCAGTATGCAACTTATGCGATAAAATTGTTTCTTCAGGTGTAAAGCAACCGAAATCTACCGTTCTTCCTTCGATTTCATAAATGAAAGCTGCCCACATCTGCAAAATTGCATCAACAAAACCAAATTCAAATATTCCACCTGTTGCGGTTTTAAATTGAGGTTTATTTCCCACATTGATTCTAGCCC
>JBGVDY010000381.1:0-2748 GCA_045119585.1 Acutalibacteraceae bacterium
ATTAAAGCGGTGGGGTTGTATCCACAGCGTATAGCTTGTTTAATATCAAAGCAAAATTGCGCGTCAGTTTTCAAAATATTACGAATACTGCGTAAAAAATCAATATCTCCCGAGCGGTATCTTACAACGTTTTCCTGCAAAACCGTAACACCGTTTTTTTGGGTCACATGGTTTAGCGCCATATACCGTTCACAATACTCGTAATCGCTTGTAAGACCGTTAGGCTTTCCACCGTGTAGATTTATATATTTAGCACCTAAAGTGGATGCAACTTCGGAATAGCGGGCAAATTTTTCAAGTGATTCGTGAAAACGCCTTTCATACTCTGAAAAAATCATAAACGATTCAGCTAGTGAGTTTGTGGGGTGAATTGCAGTGATATCCATATCGTACCGATTTTTGATATCAAGCAGCATTTTTACAAACTCCGGTTTAAACTCACTTTCACTATTGAAGAATATTTCACAGGTTTTAATTCCTGCTTTTCCTATTATTTCAAGTGCGTTTTCGGTCAAGGTTGGATAAAGGGATGCGGTAGAAACACCTATTTTCATTATAATTTGCTCCCTTCAGGGGTTACATAAACTGTTTTATTTGTAGTGTATATTACCATACCGGGCTTCGAACCGTTTGGTTTTTTGACGTACTTTATTGGAGTATAATCAACAGCTACGTTAGCGGATTTTGCGGCTTTCGAGTTTTCTGCCGCAAGTAAAGCGGCTTGTAGTATGGTTTCATCTGATACTGTATTACCGCCTGAAAATACTATAACGTGACTGCCGGGTATATTTTTAACGTGAAACCATAGGTCGGTTTTTGCGGCCAGCACCGTTGTTAAATAATCGTTTTGGCGGTTATTTTTGCCAACAAGTATTTTATAGCCTTCTATAGAAGTATACTCTTTAAAGGTGTTGCTTTGGTTTTGCTTTTTACGAGAAGGCTGAGATTTAATGTATTTAGCATCGCTTAATTCTTCACGTATTTGAGCAATATCTGAAAGTGACGTCGAGCGTTCAATACTGTCAAGCACCGACTCTAAATAAATTATTTCTTCGCTATCTTTTTGGGTGAGTTCTTTTAAGGTTTGCTCGGCAGTGTATGTTTTTTTATACTCTTTAAAATATTTGTTAGCGTTGTTTTGCGGTGAAAGCGAAGCATCAAGCGGTATGGAGATTATTTCCATATCTTCGCTATAGTAGTTAGGTACACGCGCTACGGTAGCACCTTTTTCAATGCTGAATAGATTTGCTTTAATAAGCTCACCATAAATTCGTAAACTTTCTCGATTTTCACATTTTTTGAGTTCTAAAAGACGCATAGCAAGTCGCTTTTGTGCACGGTTTTTAAGACTTGTTATGAGTTTGATAATATCGCGTGCGGCGGTGTTTATGCGGCTTGTAGTTTCTTTTTCGGTATAAAAGCCGTCTAAAAGCGCAGAAAAGCTTTCAAAGACAGTGTTTTTATATTCGTTCCCGTATTGCTTAATTTCAGTATAGGTAAAATCCAAAGGTTCACCTTGTGGATTGTAAAGTAAAACAGGAGTGTTGGTAATTTTAATATCGGTTAAAATCTTTTCTAAAGCAGCGGTTTTATTTTCGCATTCTTCAATTTCACGGCATATAAGGGGAGAAAAGCCTTCTACTGCCGATAATAGAGAACGACCTTCGGTCGCGGCTTCGATTTCCTTAGAGGTAATTAGTAACGGATTTAACTTTTCTATCTTTTCAGGTAGGGTATAGGTTGCAGTTGGTAAAACAAGCCTGCCGCCTGCTTCAATACTGCTGTGCCTTAGTGCATCAATAATCTTACCATCGGAGTTTACTAAAATTATATTAGCTTTACCGCCTATAAGCTCGCACACCAGTTTAATTTCAACAATGTCACCCATTTCGTTAGAGGTGGAAAACACAAAAATTGCCACACGTTCTAAATCGGGTTGTGTAATATCTATAAGCCTTGCTGCCGATAAATACTTTCGCATAAGCATACAAAACATGGGCGGTGTAGCGGGATTTTCGTATTTGTTTTCGGTAAAATGTACCCTTTGTGCACCTGCTTTTGCCGATATTAAAAGTTTTTTAGAAAAACCTTTTTTGCGCAACGAAAAAACCAGCTCATCGCGTGATGGTTGGTAAATTTTATCAATATGACAATCTACAGCCGTTTTAAGCTCGGCTATTACTTTGTGAAGAAATGCGCCGTCAAATGCCATTAAGGTTTCTCCGTTAGTGTTTTTTCAATTTCTAAATAGACGTTTTTAAAAAGCAAATATTCTTTTTGCTTTGTTGTGTTGTTTTCATAAGCGTTTACATAGTCGGAAATACGCTTTAACTGTTTTTTAATATAGATAATGCCTTGGTCGTTTTGGGGCACTTTTCCTATGTAGTAAAAATGCTCGGGATAGGGGATAACGTTGCCACAAAAACGAGCTAATATTATAGAATAAATTTTTCCATTTTCAAGCAAAGGGGTTTCGGTTATTATATCAAAACCGGTAGTTATTAGGGTTTTGCGTAAAACCTCGGGAGAAGTGGTGGGCTGTAAAATTAGGGTTATACCCTCGCTTTTTATCCATTCGCAATTTTTCAGTATACCCGATATCACTTCACCGCCAATACCTGCTATAATAACCGTATCGGCTTCACCCTTTTTTACTGCTGAAAGGCCGTCACAATGCCTTAGTGAAATATCCGAAATGCCACTTTGCTTTATGTTTTCTTTAGCGAATTCAAGCGGCTTTTCGTTAAG
>JBGVDY010000382.1:0-5420 GCA_045119585.1 Acutalibacteraceae bacterium
TCTGACCATCCACTTTCCTCGATTACAAAGCAGTCCTTAAAGTCATAATTCACATCCGCAATTTGTGCGTTCAAAACGGATTTTATAAATTCGTTTGTGTTTATAAAATCCAAAAAACGAGAAAGATTGACATCAGCATTATCAATATTGCTGTTCAACAAATTACTCGAAAGTCTTCTAAATTCTAAACTCAATTTTCTTACTTCAGCATAATTCATATATCCACCCCACAATACGGACAGAAAATTTTAGATGCACCTGCACAGTACAAAACTTTCACACTATGATCGCAGCACGAACATGTAAACTGTGTTTCCGCAGTATCCTTGTCCTTTAATTCTTTTATTGCAACCTTTTTCAAAGGTTTGTATTTCATTTTTATTAACCCTTTGGAACGATTAACAGAACGAGCCATTTTGCCGAAAGCATTATTAAGCATATCAGCAACGTAGTTATCAATTAATGCCTGGATTTGCTCATTAACCTCGGAAGAATAAAATTCACCGTGCTCCTTTGTTAACCCACAGTATGGACAAAAAAGTTCTTCGACCGGTTCATCTTCATTTTGAAACTCTCCGGCTTGAAGTTTAAACTCAGAGCCGCAGAACGGACACTCAAATGTTACGTAACCTTCACTATCTCCTTGAATTGTAAAAGTAATAGTATCAGACATATTTACTCCTTTCTAAAAAATCAAGGTTATTTTTTATAATTATACCACAATTGATTTAACAAGTAAACATTTCCATTAAGTTATGGTAAGAGTAACTATGTTTTTAACAAGGGATTGATGATGACGTTTAGATGTGATATAATCATTTCATCGGGACATTTGAACTAAATAGTCGTTAATGTCTAATAATTCATTTAATAAAAAGGAAGGTCTATAGTATTGAATAATAAATATTTTCATTACACTTCTATAAACGCATTGTATAACATTATCAGCAATCAAGAATTATGGTTTTCTAACCTTAAAAATTCCAATGACCCTAATGAAGTATGTTTGACAAGTGAACAATATAATGAGTATATTGATAATTTGGGTGTTAATCCCTACCGCGGAACGCCAGTTATTTTAAGTAAGAATAAAATTATGGGATCTCCATATGGCCTATCATTAACAACGTCGGAGGACAGTCTAAGCCAATGGGAAAGGTATGGAGATAATTTAAAAGGTGTATCAATAGTTTTCGATGTTGATTTTATACAAGAATTTTTAGAGAAAAACTATCATTTTAAATTTTATTTTGATAAAATGAAATACACAGAAGACGATAAAAAAACGTTAATAATGAAAAACGTAAATAATATGCCGGCTTTTGAAAATTATGTATGGCAAAAGGATTGGCCTTTTTGCGCATTGTTTTTCTTGATTCATTTTTCAGAGGCACGTGCACTTTTTAAATCTAAGGAATTTATAGACGAAGAGGAGTTTCGGCTGTTTTTTGATCCGATTGAATATAAATTTTATCATGAAACAATTTGCTTGTTTAATTTTGGAGATGCTGAGAAAACCGTTGCCGAATCAAAAAAAGCTTACGAGTACACCAAAGATGTCATTCACTTTTTAGAACAGGATAAAAAGTACGCATTAATGAGAAATGGAATCAATAGTTATTTGAAGTTGGATTTAAATCTTTTTGGGAAAGATAAAAACCAAGTGATTAAAGAAATAAAATTGGGACCCAAATGCACACAAGACGAGGAAGAATTACATAACTTTTTATATCAAAATGGGTATTCACCAATAATTACTAAATCTAAAATAAATATACGTTGAAATTTTCATTTTTTACAAATATCAATAAGACGGAGTAATAATATGAACTTAGATGAATTTAAAAGAAATTATATAAATCACTATCTTTTATTAGAAAAGGATTTTCAGTTAACTACTGAATTTGTTACAATTTCAGAAGATAATTATGATACATACTCCGTATCTTATCTAAAACTGTTACTTACAATCGGTAGTGAAATCGATGTTATGCTTGAGTTTTTGGCAAAACTATATGAACCTGATAACAACGAAACAGGATTTGGGTGTTCTAAAATTATTTTAAAAAAAGAGCCAGATATTAAATCTTTAGAACTAAAATTAAGAAACGAAGAACTCTTAATTAAGCCATGGGATTGTGAAAAAATCCCCGAATGGTGGACAGCGTATAATGAAATTAAGCACAATCGTTATGAATGGGCAGAAAGATTTGATTGCAAGCGAAAATATTATCAATATGCAAATCTGCGAAATGTCATAAAATCATTAGCAGCTCTCCTCTCGTTAGAGTTATACGCATATAGGTTGATAGCAATACAAAATGACGAAAAGGTATTTGTGCCAACTATAAGATCTATGTTTACCATCCAAAACTCATACTGGAAAGACATTGGGTTCGGAAAAGGTTTAGTTTTTATAGATGGTTGTATATATATAAACGATTAATCCAAATTTAAAAGATATAACAAAAGAAACCCGCCATCTTAATCTTTAGACTAAGATGGCGGGTTTTTGGTATTATTTGAATATATTTTTAGTTGTAAATCAATTCTGCGTAGACGATTTCTGCAGCTCTGCTGCGGATGTTATTCATCCGAGCAATCCATTCCAATTGATCATCTTCCTTGAGTTGTTCGGTAATACCTTCAGTCTGTTTAAATTGCTTGGTTAAAGTATCAAACATTTCCTCAGCTTGATTATTGATATCAGCGAGGTAACGATTAACTTTACAATCCAAAATCAAAGCAGTATAAAAACCTTTGCGGTGATTTTTGATATACTCCAAATGTCGCAAACCCCAAACACCAATTTCGATTTGTTCTTCATCGGGTAGAGTTAAATTGGGAATAAGATAACCGTTTTCCTCACGATAAGTGCCACCCATTTGTTCAAATAATGATTTCATTGCAGTTTCCTCCAAATATATTTTTTAGATTTTCTGCAATATACCATACCGATTGTCTTTACCACTTGTTTTCAAAACCTTCGTTACGGCACCTCATCATTTGACAAGGTCTTTTGTATATAGCTATTACATATCGTAAGAGCTTTTTTGTAGGGTAAGCTCTAGTGCTTCTTCGCCAAGATACTCTTTTATATCCATATTAAGATATTTGCAAAGGTCAACCATTTCTGCAACAGTACCTATATTTACGTCAATGCCATTTTCCATTCTGTCTTTATAAGCAAACACTTCTTTTTCACCATGAGTGTAGATGCGTTCCTGACCTTCTGCCTTAGGTGCCTCACGAAGCTCTGCTAAGAAAGTTGAAAGGTGGTCGCGAATAGCATCTGCATCGCCGAAAACAGCAGGGTCAATAGCTATAAAGCCGTGGCAGGTACCACCCTTACCACCAATATGGGTGTGATTTGAAGTAAGACCCATAGATAAAATAGAACAGAAAATTTCGCAAAGCATACCATAACCGTAACCTTTATGGCTACCGCTTTGTTCAGTTTCACCGCCAAGCGGCATTATACCGCCGCCAGCTTTAGCAACAATGTTTTTAAGTACAATCGAAGCATCGGTGCTGCTTTTGCCTTCGGCATCAAGTGCCCACATATCCGGGAGCGGTTTATCTAACTTATTGTATATTTCAAGCTTACCACGTGTTACAACGGTAGTAGAAGCATCGAAGAAGAAATCATACGGCTTAGCAGGCATTGCAATAGCTATTGGGTTACTGCCAAGCATAGCTTTTTTGGCGAAGGTTGGCACCATAATTGCTTCAGAATTGGTCATAGACATACCAATAAGACCTTCGTTACAAGCCATTTTTGCATAGTAGCCTGCAATTCCGTAATGGTTGGAGTTTCTTACTGAAACTATAGCCATACCGGTTTTTTTAGCTTTTTCTATAGCCATACTCATAGCCTTGTGACCGAGTAGCTGACCCATACCATCGTTACCTTCAATAACGGCAGATACAGGTGTTTCAAAAACCACTTCGGGTTTAGCATCTACTTTGATAAGTCCCTTTTCAATGCCCTTGTGGTAACGTACCAATCTTTGCATGCCGTGAGATTCAATACCATAAAGGTCGCTTGTGAGTAATACGTCAACAATAATATCGCATTCTTCTTTATTAAAGCCAAATTTCAAAAATGCATCTGTACAGAATTTTTTCAAACTTTCATAAGAATAATTAATGCTGTTTTTCATAAAAATTTCACATCTTTCATTCAAGGTGTTTTTATTATACTATAGAAATTTTGTTCTTTCAATTAAAAGTTTTATTATTTACTTTTCTTATCGTGGCGGAATATACCAACAAAAATAGAAATTAAGGTAAGGGTTTCGCATATAATTGCACCCCACGAACCTGCAGCGATGTTGTATATTAACCACGCAGGTGAGCTTATCATACCTAAGCGACGAACATCGGCGGCTTTTTCGAGCCTGTAACCGATATTTAAAGCAGTCATACCTATAACGGGTAAAAGCTCTATTATCAGGTTAAATAGAGTAACCTCTTTGCCAAAAAGCGTGAAGTTGAGTATGTAAACTGCGATATATGATGCAACAAAAACAATAAACCAAGGCAAACGGTCGGTTTTTAGCTTTTCTTTAAAAAGGAAAACTACAGCACGAACAGCACCTAAAATATTAAGCAAACCGCCAACGGTAGCACCTAGCAATAAAAAGTTTAAAGCAAAAAGTGAACCACCAAATAGTTGCATTGCAATTACTGCTTTTTGACTTTTGCCCTGGTAAGAGAGTATATTAAAAAGCATAGCTACAATGCCAATACATTGTGCAATTATTTCTATTGTTTCCATGGTACCTAATCCTTTTAATATATATTTAAATTAAACCCATAAACCAAATAACACATAGTGCTGTTAAGGTAACTAATGTGTCAATTGTTATTCCGTAAAACATGGGTTTAAGACCTGCTTTTTTAAAGTCGGTAAGGCTTGTACCTAAGCCAATAGCCGCAAGGGCGGTAACCATTAAGAATTTACTGGCACCCTTCATAATACCCGAGGCTGTAGTGGGAATAAAACCAACACTGTTAAGAATAGCTAATATTAGAAAACCACCGATGAACCAAGGAATAATTTTTACAATATTTACCTTTTGACCGTTGTTTGCAGCCCTTAATTCCTTTTGCTTTATGCGCGTGCCTATATATGCGAAAACTAAGACGGTAGGAATAATTGCAATAGTACGGGTAAGCTTTACCATTGTTGCAAAGTCACCTGCGATTTCGGAAAAAGCATAACCTGATGCAACAACGCTTGCAGTATCATTAACCGATGTTCCTGCCCATATACCGTAGGCAATATCAGTCATACCTAATGCTTTGCCCATAATAGGATAAAGCGCTATCATTACCATATCAAAAAGGAAGGTAGAGGACATTGCAAATGCGATGTCTTTATCTTCAGCATCAATAGCAGGGGCAATAGCCGCTAT
>JBGVDY010000383.1:0-2774 GCA_045119585.1 Acutalibacteraceae bacterium
CAGCGGTTGAGGCTGTATACCACGGTGAAGAAGATGTAAAGCGTATGGTTGAATATTATGATCGGAACAGACGGCTTATAGTTGAGGGCCTTAACGAGATTAAAGGTTTTTCTTGCCTAATGCCAAAAGGTGCGTTTTACGTGTTCCCGAATATTACCGGTTTTAATATGTCGTCGCGCGAAACTGCAGAATACATACTGGAAAAAACACACGTGGTAACTTCTCCCGGCGATGCCTTTGGTCCATTAGGAGAAGGGTTTATTCGCATTTGTTATGCTTCAAAATATGAAGATATTAAGGAAGCACTACGCCGTATGAAAGAAGCATTTGGAACCAAAAAGTGATATATAAATAAAAAAGCGGACATATTGTCCGCTTTTACTATTTTGAAGTATAATTTTTAAAATCATTAGAATAAAGCTTTTTACCGTCGTTTGTAACCCATAGGGCGTGAACACCATCAAAGCTTTCAATTAGTTTTTTGCCTTTTTCATAGGACATACAAAATAGTGTTGTAGAAAGCCCGTCGGCTAAAGCAGAGTCTTCACACAGCACCGAAACCGAAGCAAAATATTCTGCAGGGTAGAGAGTCCTGGAATCAATTATATGGTGATAATTCTCGCCGTTTACGGTGTAAAAGCGCTGATATGAGCCACTTGTAACCAATGACATATTATCAAGCGTTAATTGCTCGATATAAGCTTCATTACTTTGCTTGTCAGGATTTTCTATACCTATAGTCCAACCATTGCCGTCAGGACGCTTATCTATAATTTTAACGTTACCGCCAATATTTAGAATATAACTTGTCATATCTGCCGCTTTCATTTGCTTTGAAACTTCTTCTGCGGCATATCCTTTTGCGATAGCACCAACGTCAAGGGTTAAATCCTTGTCTTTAATAAGCACGGTTTGTGCGGTGGTATCAATTATAACGTCTTCAAAGTTAATGTGTTGCGCAGCATTTGTTAATAAGTCTTTAGGTGGCAAAGCGGCGGTATCAGGGTTATCAAGACCTTTGTCGCGATAGTCATGCCATATTGATAAAACACTTCCCATTGCAACGTTAAGCTTTCCGTTTGTTTTTGTATAAAGTTCTTTAGAGTATACAAGCAAATCGATAATCTTACCGTCCACTTTTATTTTTTTGCCTTGTGAATGGTTTACGGTATAAAGGTTTGTTAGATTATCGTAAGATTTATAAATATCATAAAGCTTATGGTATTCTAGAAGCCATTCTTTAATTTGAGCGGCGTTTTTTTGGAAGGTTGCTTTATCATTTTCAAAACCTATTATTGTGGTAACAGTGTCAAAGCTGTCAAACGAATAATCGGTGAATTTTTGTGGATTTGCTTTACAGGAAACAAAGGGAATGCAAAGCAGTAAAATTAAAAATAAACTTAAAAATTTTTTCATAATATTAAAAAGAAAAGGGGCTAAATAGCCCCTTTAAATTGTGTTTTTAAAGATTATTTTGCAGCTTTAACAGCAGCTTTAACCATATCGCTTACAGCGATTGTACAGCCTGCAGTTACGAGTGCATCAACAGGTTTGCCTTCTGCAGTAGCTAAAGCAACGATTTCATCAGCGTTTTTGCCGATTAATGTAGCGTCAAAAGCAGCGGCTTGTTCAAACCATTCTTTCTTGGCACCACCATAAGCTACCATGCCGTAATCCTTGCCTTTTTCAAGTTTAGTAGCAATGTCAGCAGCCTTAGTAGTAGCTACACCCTTTACATCAAAAGCAACAGCAGCTTGATAAGCGTCAGTAATTGCTGCGGTTACTTTACCGTCCTTGGTAGTAACTGCA
This sequence comes from Acutalibacteraceae bacterium, assembly GCA_045119585.1. Taxonomy (GTDB): domain Bacteria; phylum Bacillota; class Clostridia; order Oscillospirales; family Acutalibacteraceae; genus UBA737. Next base: position 1,810 of record JBGVDY010000383.1, read on the forward strand.
GTATAGGTGGTTTCAACTTCGTTAGAGCCTGCAGCCTTATCTGTAGCAACTGCGCCTGATTGTGAAGAAACAACACCGATTTTTAAGGTATCTTCAGCGGTAGCAGCAGATTCTTTAGCGCCTGAAACAGCTTTTTCTAAAGCGGAAACAAAATCAGCAATAGCGATAGTGCAACCTGCAGTTATAACTGCATCTGTGCCTTTACCTTCATTAGCAACAAGAGCTTTAACTTCGTCAATGGTCTTGCCTACAACAACGCCTTCGAAAGCGTCAACCTGCTCGAACCATTCTTTTTTAGCACCACCGTATGCTACCATACCGTAATCCTTGCCTAATTCGTACTTGGTCTTGAATTCGGGAATTGCAATGAATTCACCTTTTACGTTGAAACCAAGAGAAGTGTCAGCACAGTCGATTTCACACTTAACGATTTTTCCATCTTCAGAAAGTAAAACAGCAGCAATTGTGCTTACTACACCCATAGAGCCATTCTTGGTACCTGAAGCGGGAGTAACGTTTTCTGTATAGGCGTAAGTGCCTAGGCCGAATTTTAAGGGTTCAGATTTACTGCAACCTGCAAGGGAAAAAAGAGTTGCGACTAGAATTGCGATTAAGAGAATGCTAAGTAACTTTTTCATAATTTCCATCCTTTATAATTTTTTGTATATTTTATTATCAGCGCACCCACAAATCCTATAAGTGCACCTGATAAAATACCACTGATGCAAAGAAAAATCATATAATATCCAATTTCGGCAGTAGATGTTATAAGTATTGCCATAAGTATTTGCCCTAAGTTATGGCAAACGCCACCGGCTATACTAACACCTACGGTTGAAAACAAATTTGTTTTTTTAAGTAAAGCCATTACGGTAATGCTTAAAAACGCACCTGCTATACTGTAAGCCAAGGTCATAAAGTTTCCAAAAATCAATGCAACGGTAAGTACTCGCACTAGGGTAACA
>JBGVDY010000384.1:0-2389 GCA_045119585.1 Acutalibacteraceae bacterium
CAAATGGCAGCCGACAACGGTAGGGCAGAAGAGGCTTGGGAATTCCTTAAATGGTGGACCGACACTGATACTCAACTTTCTTATTCAAATGATGTTGAAACAATCTTAGGTCCTGCAGGTCGTGTTGCTATATCTAATAAGAAGGCTCTTGAAAGTCTTACTTGGGATGACGGTGCTCTTGAGTCACTTGTTGATGCAAGAGGCTGGGTAACTGAAATCCCTGAATATCCCGGTAGTTACTATGTTCAACGTGCAATTTATCAGGCTTATTGGAACGTTGTAAGTAACGGTAAAAACACCAAAGATATGATGATGAAATTTGGTGCCGAAGCTAACGACGAAATTGCTAGAAAATGGAAGCAATATACTAACAGAGGATAATATTATAAATTTTGGAATTAAATTTGGAATGAGGCGAATATTTTGAAAAAAAGCCCGAACTTAACTAAAAAGAAACTGATGAGCGATGATGTGTCATTCTATTTGTTTATGTCACCATTCATGTTAGTTTTCTTCTTGTTCACGGTTATACCCATTGTTTCATCAATGGTACTCAGTTTCTTTGACTACGATATGGTTTCAACACCTATATTTATAGGTTTTGAAAACTATATCAGAATGTTTACCGCAGACGAATTGTTCTTTAAGGTGCTTGCCAATTCACTTAAATTTGGTATATTAGTAGGCCCCGGCGGTTACTTATTGGCGTTTTTAATGGCGTGGATGATAAACGAATTCCCACGTCCCATCCGCGTACTTTTAACCTTTATATTCTATGTTCCCTCACTTGTAGGTAACGCACTATATATCTTCCAGGTTATGTTCTCGGGCGATAGTTACGCTTATATCAATAACTTCCTTATAAGTTTTGGTCTTGTTACCGAACCTATTCAATGGTTCCAAAGCACCGACTATAACTTCGTTCTTATCGTTTGTATTCAACTTTGGATGAGTATGGGTACTTCGTTCCTTGCTAATATCGCAGGTTTACAAAACGTAAATACCGAGCTTTATGAAGCAGGTGCAATCGACGGTATTAGAACAAGATGGCACGAATTATGGTTTATTACAATGCCTTCTATGAAGACAATCCTATTATTTAGTGCTGTAATGCAAATTCAAACCGCTTTCTCAATGGGCGCTCTCCAGACAACACTTGCAGGTTATCCTAGTGTTAGCAACTCGGTTGATACCCTTGTTCAGTATATAGGTGACGTTGGTACCACCAGATACGAAATGGGTTATGCAGCGGCTTTATCAGTATTATTATTCATAATAATTATTACGTTCCGTTATCTGATAGGCGGATTACTCAACCTAATTGGTAAGAGTGATAATTAGTAATAAGATGAATTTGTTTTATATTCAAAAGTTAGGAGTTGTAAATTTTGGCTAAGGCTGCTCAGTACAGAAAGTTTACTCGTTCTACAGCCGGTAATATTGGTTATTTTACAATACTTATATTATTTGGCTTGTTCACGGTATTCCCATTATTCTATTGTATTATTACATCTTTAAAACCTTTGGACGAATTGCTTATTTTCCCACCACGTTTTTGGGTTGCTCGTCCTACATTCGATAACTTCAGGGTTTTACCTGCATTATTGAGTAACTTAGAAGTTCCGCTTTCAAGATATTTCTTTAATACCTTGCTTATCACGGTTGTTACTGTAGTATGTTCGATTTTGATAGGTTCTATGGCGGCATTCACTTTCTCTAAATCTAAAATCAAGGGCGCTAAGTTTAGTTTTAAGCTTATTACTACAATGATGCTTTATAATGGCGCTACACTTGGTGTTCCACAGTACTTGATTTTCTCAACAATGCGAATTATTGATACCTATTGGGTATACATACTCCCTGCATTAGCTTCAACCGTTAACTGCTTCCTTATGAAACAGTTTATGGATGCGAGTGTTAACGATTCGCTCCTAGAAGCAGCCCGTATTGACGGTGCAGGCGTATTTGCAATGTATTGGAAAATAGTTATGCCGATTATGAAACCTGCAATTATGACAGTTTTATTGTTTGCGTTCCAGGGAATGTGGTCGGTAGTACCGGGTGGTACAATTTTCAGCGAAGAACTTAAAACTTTACCCTATGTTATGAGTTCAGTTGCTGCAGGTGGTATAGCTCGTCAAGGTAGTTCAATGGCAATTACCGTTGTATTGATGATTCCGCCTATTTTGGTATTTTTAGTTACACAAAGTAACGTATTAGAAACAATGGGTAGTTCCGGTATTAAGGAATAATCTTACTATGAGAGGAAGGTAAAACAGATTGTTAAAGAAAATCATAGCAAGTATTGTTCTTGTATTAGTTCTTTTAGGTGCAACCTTTACAGCTTCGGCTGCCGGTGAAAACTACATTAAGGTTGACGTTCCCGGTA
>JBGVDY010000385.1:0-2283 GCA_045119585.1 Acutalibacteraceae bacterium
ACGGTATTTTCACAAGTGATATGAAAGATAATATAGCATATTTCGATATGTTTTTCAGACGTGTGCCAGATAATGGCGGTTTTGCTATAATGGCAGGATTACAACAGTTAATAGATTATTTGGAAGATCTTCATTATGACGATAGTGATATTGAGTATTTAAGGAGTCTTAATCTATTTTCTGAAGAGTTTATTGATTATCTTAAAAACTTTAAGTTCGACTGTGACGTATGGGCAGTTCCTGAAGGTACTGTTATTTTTCCGCAAGAGCCTATTGTAACAGTACGTGGTAATGCTATGCAGGCTTTAATGCTTGAAACTATGATTTTGGTTACTATTAACCATCAGTCACTTATTGCTACTAAGGCTAATCGTATTGTTCGTGCGGCTGAAGGCAGACCTGTTATGGAGTTTGGTGCTCGTCGTGCTCACGGTAACGGTGCGGCTTACTATGGCGCAAGAGCGGCTATTATAGGTGGTTGTACAGGCACCTCTTGTGTTATTACTGCTAAAGATTTTGGCGTTAAAGCAAGCGGAACTATGGCTCATAGCTGGGTTCAGTTATTCCCTGATGAATATACTGCGTTCAAAACCTATGCTGAAAAATATCCTGATAGTTGTTTATTACTTGTAGATACCTATAACGTATTAAAATCCGGTATTCCTAACGCTATTAAGGTTTTTGATGAGGTTTTAAAGCCGTTAGGAAAACGCCCTGTTGGTATTCGTATTGATAGTGGTGATATCACTTATCTTACTAAAAAAGCTCGCAAAATGCTTGATGAAGCAGGTTATAGTGACTGTAAGATTTGTATTTCTAACTCATTGGATGAATATTTGATTCGTGATATGATTTCTCAAGGCGCTCTTGTTGACACCTACGGTGTAGGCGAACGTCTTATCACTGCACGCAGTGAAGCAGTTTTTGGCGGTGTTTACAAGCTATCTGCCGTTGAAACTAAGGAAGGAATTATTCCTAAAATTAAAATTAGCGAAAATACAGCTAAGGTTACACTTCCAGGAGTTAAAATCCCATGGCGTTTATACGACCGTGAAACAGGCAAGGCTATTGCCGATGTTATTACCTTAGGTGATGAAAAGATTGATAGCAGCGAGCCTTATGAAATTTTTGACCCTGTACACACTTGGAAGCGTAAGGTTGTAACCAACTTTGTTGCAAGAAAGTTGCAGGTTAAGGTTTTCGAAAAAGGTAAACTTGTTTACGAAAACCCATCCGTGAAAGAGATTGCTGCCTTCTGTGCTGAGCAGGTGGAAGCATTATGGGATGAGGTTAAGCGTTTTGAAAATCCACATACTTATTATATTGACTTGTCTCAAAAATTATGGGATTTACGCCATAAGATGTTAACACAACTTAATATTAAATAATAAAGGAAAAGTAGTATGAAAAAGCTTTTTTGTATAGTTTTATGTTTGGTTTTATGTTTGTCACTTTCTGCTTGTGGCAAAAAGGAAAATAATAAAAATTCGGATGTGGCTGATTTAGAGTATTATGCACGAATTGGCAGAATGCCTGAAGCCGAATATATGTTAGGTACCGACGTTGATAAGGTTAAAAACGAATTAAGCAAGCGTTTAGAGGAAGAAAACAAAAATCATAAAGAAGACCCTGACCACGCTCACAACCATGATGAAGATGAATTTTTCTTTGAGATTTATGAGGGTGAGAAGAACGTTTTATTGGATAACGGTCATATAAGCTATTACTATACTAAAGCAAATAAGGATAAGGGTATTTCTTATATCGTAAACTACGATACGGCTTTTGGATTCCCGCTTGGTACTGTCATTTCGGAAATCAAGTCAGCGTATCCCGAGTTTGAATTTATAGAAATCCCGTTGAATAGTGATAGTGCATTTTTTGCCGATTATGTTATAAATGGAACTGTTTTGGCAACTCCGTTTGACGGAGCTGTAATTTCTTTTGTATTCCAAAACAATGAACTTTTTGCTACTGCAATTTGTAATGATAATTTTTCTAAATAAGGAGATTTTATGTCCGCAATAATTGAAGTAAACGCGGTTCAAATGCCTTTGTTGGCACTTCGTGGACTTGTGGTTTTTCCAAATACGGTGGCTTCCTTTGACGTTGGAAGAAAAAAATCTATAGCTGCCTTAAAGTATGCTATGGATAAAAATCAATTAGTGTATCTGGTTACTCAAAAGGATGCCTTTGTTGATGAACCTGAAAGCAGTGACCTTTATAAAATAGGTTGCGTTGCTAAGGTTAAGCAGGTTTTAAGAGTAAGTGAAAATCTAACAA
>JBGVDY010000386.1:0-3119 GCA_045119585.1 Acutalibacteraceae bacterium
CGAATAATTTTAATAACTTCATCAATAAAGTCAAGCGCTTTTTTTAGACCTTCTAAAATATGAGCGCGTTCTTGCGCCTTTTTCATATCAAAAGCGGTTTTACGCTCAACAATTTCACATTGGAAATCAATATTATTTTGAAGCATCTCTTTAAGGGTTAATACCTTTGGTTTACCGCCAACAATAGCAATAAGATTTGCGCCAAAGGTTGTTTGAAGCTCGGTATAAGAGAATAATTTATTCAAAATAACCTGCGGATTAGCATCCTTTTTAATATCAATAACAATTCTAATACCGCCGTCACGCTTTGAAGAATAGTCAACTACGTCTTCAATACCTTCAATCTTCTTTTCGCTTGCTAAATCATAAATTTTCTTAACAAGTGCTTCTTTTCTTACCTTATAAGGAATTTCGGTAATAACTATACGGAATTTTCCGTTTTTTACCTCTTCAATTTCGGTTCTGCCGCGAACAACAATTTTACCTTTACCAGTAGCATACGCTGCGCGGATACCGCTTCTTCCCATAATAAGACCACCTGTTGGGAAGTCAGGTCCCTTAATATGCTCGCAAATTTCAGGAAGCTCGGCATCGGGGTTATCAATAAGACAACACATACCGTCAATAACTTCACCCAGGTTATGTGGTGGAATTTCGGTAGCCATACCGAAAGCAATACCCGAAGAACCGTTTACCAAAAGTTGTGGAAAGCGAACAGGTAAAACAGAAGGTTCCTTTTTACTGTCGTCAAAGTTAGGAACAAAGTCTACAGTATCTTTTTCAATATCGTCTAACATTCTAAGGGATAGACGGTTCATTTTAGCTTCGGTATAACGGTAAGCAGCAGGCGGATAACCATCTATGTTACCAAAGTTACCGTGACCGTCGATTAAAGGATATCTTAAAGAGAAATCCTGCGCCATACGAACCATAGCATCGTAAACAGAAGCGTCACCGTGGGGGTGATAACTACCGAGCACGGCACCAACGGTGGTAGCGCACTTTTTATAGGCTTTATCAGGAGTGATGCCTAAATCGTACATAGTGTAAAGTATTCTACGGTGTACAGGCTTTAAACCATCTCTAACGTCAGGTAAAGCACGGCCAACTAAAACCGACATACCGTACTGAAGCATACTGCTTTTTACTTCATCAACAATTTCTACCGGCACAATATTAGTTTCTTCATTGGAAGGCCAGTATACGTTTTCGTGTTTAGCCATTTTTTAATTTCTCCTTTCCTTAAATATCCAAATCTGTAGCAAAAATTGCGTTTTCTTCAATAAATTGCTTTCTGGGTTCAACCTCTTCACCCATAAGCATTGTAAAGGTTTCGTCAGCGATTTGAGCATCTTCCATAGAAACCCTTAAGAAGGTTCTTCTTTCAGGGTCTAGGGTAGTTTCCCAAAGTTGTTCGGGGTTCATTTCACCAAGACCTTTATAACGCTGAACGTCGATATTGTCACCGCCGCCAAGCTTTTCTTTATACATATCGCGTTCTTCTTCGGTAAATGCATCATAGTGTACTTTACCTTTTGCCACACGGAATAGTGGCGGTTGAGCCAAGTAAATATGACCTGTTTCAATAAGCTGTGGCATATATCTGAAGAAGAATGTTAGTAAAAGTGTTCTGATATGGCTACCGTCGACGTCGGCATCGGCCATAATAACTATTTTATCGTAACGAAGTTTATTAATATCAAAGTTTTCGCCAATACCTGTACCTAAAGAAATTACAACAGGGGTTAACTTATCGTTACCGTAAACCTTGTCTTCTCTTGCCTTTTCAACGTTAAGCATTTTACCCCAAAGAGGTAATATTGCTTGGTAGGTACTGTTTCTTCCTTCTACTGCGGAACCGCCTGCAGAATCACCCTCGACGATAAATATTTCGGTTTTTGTTGGGTCATCCGAAATACAGTCTTTTAATTTATCAGGCATACGGGTTCTACCACCAATACCTGATTTATTACGGGAAGCATCTCTTGCTTTTTGTGCAGCTTCACGCGCGTTAGAGGCAGCAATTGCTTTATCAATAATAATTTTACTTTCAGCAGGGTTTTCCTCCAAGAAGCGATAAAGTTGATCATTAACAATTTCTCTTACTAATTGACCAATAGAAGTATTACCAAGCTTTGCTTTAGTTTGACTTTCAAATTGTGCATCCGAAAGCTTAACCGAAACAACAGCAACTAAGCCTTCTAAAACGTCATCACCCTTAAGGTTATCGCTGCTTTCTTTAATTTTCTTAAAGTCGTGAGCATATTTATTAACTACTCTTGCAACGGTTTGACGGAATGCGGATTCATGAGTACCACCGTCTATAGTATGCAAGGTATTTGCAAAAGACATAATTCTATTATCATAAGCAGAAGACCAAATAAGCGCAATTTCTGCGGTTTCGTCGCCCTTACTTCCTGATAAATAAATTACTTTTTCATTTAAAGGCTCTTTTTTAATGCCGGATAAAATATATTCAACGTAAGATTTAATACCGCCTTCATAGCATAAATCGTCTGTTTTATCTTTTGTAAGACTATCAGTACGCTTATCGGTTAAAACTACGCGAATACCTGCATTAAGAAAAGCCTGCTCACGAAGTCTTTTTAAAAGGGTATCATAATCATATTCTGTAGTATCTGTAAATATTGTTGGGTCGGGTTTAAAGGTTACGGTAGTACCTGTTTCGTTTGTTTCACCAATAATTTCCAAATCAGTTACAGTAACGCCCTTTTCATAGCGTTGCTTGTAAATATTTTTACCGTCTTTTACTTCAACCTCAAGCCAGTTTGAAAGAGCATTAACAACCGATGCACCAACACCGTGCAAACCGCCCGAAACCTTGTATCCACCGCCGCCGAATTTACCACCCGCGTGCAAAATAGTAAATACAACAGTAACAGTAGGAATACCTTTTTGGGGATTTATACCTACAGGTATACCACGACCGTTATCACTTACTCTGATAATTCCGTCATCCAAAATATCAACAGTAATCTTGTCGCAGTAGCCGGCGAGCGCTTCGTCTATAGAGTTATCCACAATTTCATACACTAAGTGGTGTAAACCGCGTTCACCGGTAGAACCTATGTACATACCCGGTCTTTTTCTAACCGCTT
>JBGVDY010000387.1:0-1713 GCA_045119585.1 Acutalibacteraceae bacterium
ATAACGATGGTTCAGCTCAAATGTGGGGTGATACCAATACAGGTACATTTACTGCTTTGGAAGGTGGTAATGATTCGGGTATTGAACTTTTGTACATATATGACGCTAATAAAAAGTTAACAGGCATTGTTGCAAATATTGCCTGTCCTTCACAAATACTTGAACATAGAAGTTTTCTTTCTGCAGACTATTGGGGAGAAGCTAAGAAGTTACTTCGCGCAAAATTGGGTGATGACATATATCTACTTGGAATGTGCGGTGCAGGCGGTGACCAATGTCCACGCGACCTTATTCGTTGGACCGAGCCCGAAACTCCAATAAACGACCCTAACATCAGTCGTCCAAACGTGCTTGACCGCGTTGCGGACCCATCTATGTTTGATTTATCGGGTTGTCGTTTGGCCGGAAAGAGAATTGCTAATGAAATTTTATCGGTTTATGAAGAAATAACTGACATTAAAGAGGATATTCCTTTTGAACATAAGGCCTTAGTGTTTGATTTACCGTTGAGAAAAGCTACAATAAGCCAATACAACGAAGCGGTTCGCGAAATTGAATATTATGTTGAAAAAAATAAAAATCAAGCACAGTTTAACTATATTGACAAGGCGGCAATGTACGTTTATGCAGGTACAATTGACCGTTACCGCGAACAACAATATAAGGAGATTGTTCCAACCGAAGTTCATATTTTAAGATTTGGTGACGTTGCTATTGCTACAAATCCTTTTGAACTGTTCCTTGACTACGGCAACTATATGAAAGCCAGAAGTAAAGCAAAGCAAACTTTTGTTATGCAACTCACTTGTGACACACTTGGTTATTTACCAACCGAAAAAGCCGAAAAGGGTGGACACTATAGCGCTTATATTTCAAGTGGTAATATAGGTCATGAAGGCGGCGATTTGTTAGTACGCAGAACCGTAACCGAGATTAACAAAATGTTCGAATAAAGGGTTGGTGTTTTATGCAAAATGAGTCGTTAAAACAAGCGTTAAACGTATACACAATTGAAAAAGAGTGTATTGAAGAAATGCTTAATTACTTTGATGAAGAAGCATATTCTAAAGCTATAGAGCTACTTAAAAATGCTGAGCGTATTGGCGCTACAGGTTGTGGACACAGCGGAATTATTTGTCAGCACTTTGCTCACCTTATGTGTTGTATAGATCAGCCTGCAAAGTTTATATCTCCTGCAGAAGCGGTACACGGCGGCACAGGCTTTTTACAAAAAGGTGACGTGTGTGTATTTGCTTCTCGTGGCGGAAAAACAAAGGAGCTTTTACCGATACTTGATATTTGCAAGGCAAAGGGCGTTAATATAATTACTATAACCGAAAATTTAGAATCGCCATTAGCACTCGGTGCAAACGTTGTTTTAAAACAATATGTTAACCGCGAAACAGATAAATATAACTGTCAAGGTACAACTTCTTCTACTGCTTTAGCGGTAATTTTTCATATCTTACAGACCGCACTTATCGAAGAAACAAATTTTAAAAATGAGCAGTTCGCATTGGTACATCCCGGTGGTGCAGTAGGCGAAAGGCTTAATAAATAAAAAAATAAAAAACATTTGGAGGAAAATAAAATGGAATTTAAGTTTTTTCAGAAAGAGTTAGAATTACAGTCACGTGGTTGGATACCTACCTTCCACGACATTTCAAAGGAAATCATTGAAATTGTTAAGGCTTCGGGCGTTAAGAACGGTAC
>JBGVDY010000388.1:0-2681 GCA_045119585.1 Acutalibacteraceae bacterium
TCATAGAATGGGTCACGGTTGGAACTGCACCGCTTTTGGTCTACCTGATGACGGTTGGCATAAATACGAATATGAAGATATTCCGCAAGAGTTCCACGATATTTGCGCTATGGTAAACGGCGAACGTAAGTGTTGGAATAACCGTCCATTACAAACACAGCTTTGCTATTCTAACCCAATGGTTCACGAAAAGCTTGTTAATCAGGTGCTTAAATACGCTGAAGCCAACCCCGACGTTGATGTTATACATTACTGGCTTGGCGACTGGTATAACAATACCTGTGAATGTGACGAATGTATGAAGGTTGACCGCTATTCAGCACACTATATCAATATGGTTAACTCCATTTGCGATAAGCTTGTTGAAAAGGGACTTAAAACACAAATTGTGTTTAGTATCGGTACAAACCGCGCTCACCCAACAACCACCGAAATCAAGCACCCTGATAATATGATGATGATGTTCGCCCCCATTTCCCGTACATATGGCGAATCCTTCCCCGATAAATTCAACGTTAAAACCATTCCTGAATATAAGCATAACGGCTTTGTTTTACCCGTAAACGTTGACGATAACCTTGCTTATTTGCACGAGTGGAGAAAATACTACAAGGGCGACGCTATCGACTTTGACTACCATCTTATGTGGGACTTTATATTCGATGCAGGCGGTGAAGCTATTGCACGTATTGCCCATGAAGATATGAAAAACTTTGACAACCTAACCCTTAACGGCTATATCAGTTGTCAGTTGCAGCGTAATGCATTCCCAACCTCTATTGCTATGACCTCAATCGGTAAATCACTTTGGAAGCATAGCACCGATTTTGAAAAAATGAGAAGAGATTTATACGCCGCTTCCTTTGGTGAGGATGCAGTAGATACACTTTGCGACTACTTCGCACTTCTTTCAAAAAGCTTTGATATTGCGGTTATCCGCGACCAAAAGCCGCTTAACGCACCCGAATTCAAAGCAGGTCTTGAAGCCTCACTAAATGCAATGGAAAACATTAAGGATTATATTGAAGCGCATCTTGACGTAGAAGACCCCTGCCAAAAGGATTCTTGGAAGTACTTACAAATCCATAGAGAAATTTATTATCTTTTGGGCAAATCACTTATTGCACGTTTAGATGCCGAATATGAAAAGGCTGAAGAATATAAAAAGCAGTCACAACAAATTGCTTTCGAAAACGAAGATATTATACAACCCGTTCTTGACTGTATGTTCTATGCACGTATGACCAACGAACGCGTTAACTTCTTAAATCCTGAGCTTCCGCCACCACCACTATTTTAATTTAAAAGAAAGAGACGGTGTACATCACGCAACATTAATGTGTACTATCGTCTCTTTTTTGTGCATTATGGTAAAGAAATGCTTATTATAACTTGAAAAATAAATTCTATAATGATATTATGAAAAAAACGCTTAAGGGTGTGATTTTTTGAACAAAACCGTTTTAGATTTTGCATACGAAGAATTGCAAAAATATTTAAAAATTTTAAAGGTAAAAGCCGATATTTCGCTCGGTCTTTTTGAAGATTTTGGCATTACGATAACTGTACCTGATCCCTACCGTGACGATGCTTTTCAAATATCCGTAAAAAACCAAAAGGGCTATATTGCAGGCTCTAACGAGCGTAGCATTCTTTTTGGCGTTTACCGCCTTTTAGAAGAATGGGGTATAACTTGGGTACGTCCCGGTCCCAATGGTACACACTATCCTAAAAGTTGCAAAGCAACCGATGTAGAACTTAAAGAAATAGCCGAAAAACGCCACCGTATTATGTGTATTGAAGGTGCCGTTTCTTTTGAAAACGTAATCGCTATGATTGATTGGTTGCCAAAGGTTTACATGAACGGCTATTTTATCCAATTTTCTACCGCACACGAATTTTTTGAAAGATGGTATGACCACCAATACAGTACAGTTAAAAAGCCTGAAAATCACACCGTAGAAAAATCAAAAGAATTTGTAAAAATAATGACCGAAGAAATCAAAAAACGCGGTCTTATTGTTCAAAAAATGGGTCACGGTTGGACCTGCACCGCTTTTGGTATGCCCGATGACGGTTGGCACGAATATAGCGACGACGAAATCCCTAAGTCTTTCCATGACGTTTGCGCTTTGGTAAATGGGGAAAGAAAATGTTGGAATAACCGTCCTTTGCAAACGCAACTTTGTTACTCCAACCCAGAAATTAAGCAAAAATTAGTAGACGAGGTTTTAAAATATTTAGAAAATAACCCCGATACTGATGCAGTACATTTTTGGCCGGGCGACTGGTACAACAACACCTGCGAATGTGAAGAATGTATAAAAGACCGCTACACCGACCATTATCTTAGGATTGTAAATTCCATTGCTGAAGAGATTGCTAAAAAAGGCCACAAAACACAGGTTGTTTTTGATACCTGCCTTAATACACTTTGGCCACCCGTTAATACCGAATTTACACATCCCGATAATATGGTACTAATGTTTGCGCCAATTACACGTACTTTTTCCGAAGCCTTTCCCGATAAATACAACGTTAAAACCATACCCGAATATAAAACCAATGGCTTTGTTATGCCGGTTTCGGTTGATGAAAACCTTGCTTTCATTCCCGAGTGGAAAAAGGTTTTCTCGGGTGACGTGGTAGATTTTGACTATCATCTTATGTGGGACCATATT
>JBGVDY010000389.1:0-4638 GCA_045119585.1 Acutalibacteraceae bacterium
AGGTTTTTGCCGCCATATACTAAGGGTGAAGAAATATTTAATATGGTTTCGCATATTGTTGGTGGTGGAATAGGCGTTATTATTGCAGCTTTATGTATTGTGAAGTCTTTTTTAATTCACGATGCTTATGCTATAGTGGCATCGTTTATTTACGGTGTTTCAATTGTGGTTTTATACACAATGTCGAGCATATATCACGGGCTTATTCATATAACGGCTAAAAAGGTTTTTCAGATTATCGACCATTGTGCAATTTTTCTTTTGATAGCCGGAACTTATACACCTATAGCGCTTTGCTCAATTCGTGAATACAATACGGCACTCGGTTGGTGTCTTTTCGGCTTTGTTTGGGCTATGGCGGCGCTTGGTATTACGCTTAATGCTATCGATCTTAAAAAGTATTCGCTGTTTTCAAATATTTGCTATATTGCACTTGGATGGTGTGTAATATTTATTGTTAACCACGTTATAAAAGCAATTTCTATTGTTGGTTTTTGGTGGCTTTTGGCGGGCGGTATAGCTTATACTATTGGCGCTGTGCTTTATGGTATAGCAGGTAAATGGAATATTAAGTACGTGCATTCAATTTTCCATTTATTTGTTGTTTTGGGCAGTTTTTTGCAGTTTGTTGCAATTGTATGGTATGTTCTTATTTGATAAAATACATTAATTAACAGTCACTTATAGACGAAAATTTGTAATATTTGGAAAAAGTTAAAAAATATTAAAAAAAGGTTGCAATTTTGTAACCTTTTTGTTATAATAAAACTCGTAAATGTTACAAATTGTAATTTTTGGTTAGGAAGTGGCTGTTATTTTTATGGATTTGGTTAAAGAAGCTTTTTGTGAAGCTTTCAAATTCGCAAAGAAAAACAGAATATTGGTTAGATTTACTGCATTTGTTCTCGTGGCGTTTGTGGCGTTAATTATAAGTGTAGTTTCTTGTGGTATAAAAGTAGGCTATAACGTAAACTATGGCGGTAAAAATATTGCTGTTGTAGATAATGCAGGTGTTTTTAAAGCTGCAAAGAGTAAAATTTTATCAGTTATATCCGATAAAAAGGGTGAAAATGCAATTTTAAGCCCTAAGTTTTCACCGGTTGTTACAAGTGAAAGCAATCTTATGAGCAAGGACGCTTTAGCTGACGCTATAATTGAGAATACTGAGAGTATTAGTGCTTCGGCTGCACTTACAGTAAACGGTGAGATTTTGGCTTATGCTGAGCGTGGTGAGCTTCAAAAGCTTGTAGATGCCGCTCTTTGTAAGTATTACGTAAAGGGTGCGGAAAATACCTCTGCATTCTTGGATGACGTTGATATTGTTGATTCATATTGCTTAAAGAATGAAGTTAAAAATTCCGAACAGGTTGCAAACGTTGTAAAAACCTTAAAGGTTAAAACCGTATCAACCGTTACAAGTGAATCTTCAGTTAAATATTCAACTAAAACAATCTATACAAGTAGTAAGGTTCGCGGTTACGAAAAGGTTAAGACTAAGGGTGTTAAGGGTGTAAAAACCGAAACTGCAGTTGTTGAAACTTTAAACGGCAAGGAAACCGCAAAAACCGTTATTGCCCGTAAGATTCTTAAAAAGCCTGTAGAAAAGGTTGTTGTTAAGGGTACTGCAGTTTCCATGGCATCTGCAACAGCAAGAGCCCAGGCTAAATCGGTAGGTTTTATTTGTCCTATAAATAAGGGTAGTATTAAGGCTATCTCGGCATATTGGGGCGACGGCAGAAACCATAAAGCTATGGATTTCTCGGGAAATGTTGGTACTCCTATATTCGCCGCTAAAGCAGGTACGGTTGTATCGGCAGGTTGGGACGGTAACTACGGCTACGCAGTAGTGGTTGATCACGGCAACGGTTATAAGACAAGATATGCCCACGCAAATGCACTTTGTGTTAAAAAGGGAGCAACCGTAAGTCAAGGTCAGCAAATTGCAACTCTTGGTAATACGGGTCGTTCTACAGGTCCGCACCTTCATTTTGAAGTTATTAAAAACGGCACAAGGGTTAACCCTGCGCCATATATAGGATATTAAAATTACCGCCTACAGTAAAATGTAGGCGGTTTTAAATTTTATAATAACAGACGAGCACCTCGGCATAAATATTACCGAGGTGCTTTTTATGAAATTTATGATTATAACCAAAAAACATTTGATGTTTGGTATTTGCGCAACATTAGCGGTAGTGATAGCTATAATTGGCTCTATGAGTGCGTATGCAAATTCTAATAGATTGCTGCCAATTTACTGTGTCGAAACCGATAAAAAGCAAGTTGCAATTTCGTTCGATGCAGCTTGGGGTAACGATGATACCGAACAGCTAATAGCCATTCTTAAAGAATACAACGTGCCTGCAACCTTTTTTGTGGTTGGCGCTTGGGTTGATAAATATCCCGAATCGGTAAAAGCACTTGCTGATGCAGGGCACCAAATACAAAACCACTCTAATACGCACCCACATATGCCGCAGCTATCGCGCGGACAAATGAGGGATGAAATCGCATCCTGTAACGAGAAAATTAAAACGATTACGGGTGTAGAGCCTACACTTTTGCGCCCGCCTTACGGCGATTATGATAATGCGCTTATAGAAACTATGAACGAGCTTAAAATGTACACAATTCAATGGGACGTAGACAGTCTCGACTGGAAAGATAACGCAACACCTGACAGTATTTGTAGACGGGTAACGAGTAAGGTCAAAAACGGCAGTATAGTGTTGTTCCATAACGACGCCGACCACACACCCGCGGCTTTGCCTAACATCCTCAAATGCCTTAAAGATGAGGGGTATGAGTTTGTGTTTATCAGCGATTTAATTTTGAAAGAAAATTACGAAATCAAGCACGACGGTACGCAGTGCAGAGTTAAAGAATAAAGAAGAAATAATAAATAATATATTTGGTGTTTCGCTTTGCGAAACTATATAAATAATGCCGTGCAAAGCACGGCACCTTTTTTATTCTTTATTCTTTTTTATTTATTATTTAAACACACAGAACCGTCCCCTTGATACTTTAATAATACTCTTCTGCAAATTTTAAAAGCTGAGTATTATCAGTAAGTCCGTGGGGATGGTGGTCGCAATTTTCTTTTACTACCGCAGTAATATTGCCGCCGTTTGCTTTAAAATAATCGAGCAAAACCTTTCCGTTTTCGTTGAAAGGTACAGTTTTGTCGCTGTCGCCTGCTATTAAGAAAATAGGAATATTGGTTTTTAAAAGCTTTTCTTTAAAATCTATAGGATGCTTTCTGAAGTTTAATAGCTCAGACAAGGTAATATGCATATTCGTTTCAAATTCTTCAATAAAGTTGGTGGTGGCTTCTCCTAAAGCATACGGGCAACTTAGATAATTTAAAACAGGCGCATCCAGATACATAGCAGCAACATATTTTGGATATTTTGCAGCAAAGTATACGCCCTGCATACCGCCGCAGCTCATACCTACAATCATGCATTTTTCGTTTAAGCCGTATTCGCGACTTAAATATTCACAAAAACGGGGGCGGATGTCGGTATCCTCTTGGGGACACCAACGGCTCTTATTTTCTAAATTTGCAATATAATAACCTTTTTTAAGCATTTCAATTTCAAAATCGGGAAAAGCGCCAAAGTATTCGGTTTTATAAAGCCATTTATTGCTATTTATCGGTTTGTTGGGGCAAACGAGTATTGCGCGCCTACCCTCAAAATCAAATTCAATTTTTTTAAATCCGTTCCAAATACTTTCCATTTATATACTCTCACTCAATACTTTTATAACTTCTTCAGCTAGTTTTACATAACCTTCATCAAGAAAATGCACTTCATCGGCAGATATTAAATCCTTGTTTTGTTCTGCCACTGAATATAAATCAATAATCGGTAAATTGTATTTAGCGGCAATATCTTTAGCAATTTTATTGCGTTGCTGTACCCTGTCGTTATGAAAATCCTTATTTATGACAAAAGTTGTAAGAACAACAAAAATAGGAGTATGGGGATACGCTTTTTTAAGCTTTTCCAAAAAGGCAGTATAAAGCTTTTCGTATTCATCTTCAGTAATATGCCAACCGTGTAAGCCGTTATTAAATATAATAGCGTTTCTATAAGGCAACTGTTTTGTGAAAAGAGATAAACTATCGAAATAAAACGGGTTGTCTAAGCTTTTAGATGTTCCAAAACCGTCAAAAAGAATTTTGCCGTTTGCTAATTTATTTGCTTGTGTTCTTGTGCCGCAAGATATAGAGTCACCTATGTATAATACTCTTTTAGCGTTAATTTCTTCGCTTTTTTCTATCCAAGTGTTATCCCATTCATAGCTTTCTAAAATATAATTCATAATCTACCACCTAATGATTTGTTATTTAAAAAATATTATATCATTTTTCAAAGAATAGTCAATCCTGTTTGGTGGGATTTTGCACAATATACCACGATGTAAAACTGAGTACGGTTGACATTTTATAGTTCGAAATATTATAATATAAAAAAAGCCTCCCTTTACTGATATGCACCCCAAAAGTTAGACACTTTTGGAGGTGCATATTTTTATGCGTAAAAAAGGCAGTAAGAATAAAGTATATGGTGCAGAATTCAAAATAGGTGTTATAATGGATATGCGAGAACACCGATTGGGATATCGAGA
>JBGVDY010000390.1:0-2553 GCA_045119585.1 Acutalibacteraceae bacterium
TTCAAGTCCCTTCACCCGCACCATGTTGAATGTTCATAACGGACTTGACCGTTATGAACATTCTTTTTTATTTTGAGCAAGGCTTGGGGTGTTAGGGAGCACCCTAACAAGTGTGGATATCCATCCGCGATGCTTGTGGAACTTAATAACTATATTATCTCCACTTGAAAAAGGTGTAAAAGTATGATTTAATATAATTAGTGAAAGGTGATGCAATATGGGTATTTTAGGGACAATAATTTACAATATTAAAAACATGAAAAAAGCAAAGAAGTTCAGAACCTTAGGAAAAGAAGGGCTGCTTGCATTAAATGATGAAGATTTTTATGATGCAATAGAATGCATTTGCGAAGATGCGGTATATGATATTAAAGATGCACAATTAACCGATGAACAGAAATTTGTTTATTCACTCAACAAATTTGAGGCAGAGGTAAATAACGGTGGCTTGTGTCAGTTTTTTGTCAATTCCAGCAGTGAATGTGCTCCTTATATCAGTAACGCTCTTACTGCCATTGGTGCTATCGAATTAAAGATATTGTTCGATAATTTTATTGGTGAAAACAAGATTGATACAAACGATTTATCTTCCTTTAAAATCAGTAGTATTGATGAATATGAAGCACAAACCGAAAGGTTTGATTTTGATAGTTTTGATGATAAGTTTTACGAAGATGAAAATCTGCACAAACAAATTATTGATTATGCAAGAAAACATATTGAGAAACTCATCGCAGAGTAAAAATGTTGGCATTTTCAAATCCTTTAAGAACAACCGTACCAAAAAAGAAAAGCTACAATTGAGTAGCTTTTCTTTTTTTATACGTATAAGTTTAGTTACATTCAGCAATTAATGGACCAGCTAAGTCTTTAAGGAAGAAAAGTCTGCCGGGTAAAGTGGGAATATAAGAAGAAGTAATCCAAGGAGTTTTACCATAACGAAGAGTCATCCATAAAGACATACCCTGCCATTGCATACCTCTACCTAAAGTACCATCAGCACCACCGATAGCATAATCAGCTTTTAAGAAAAGACCGGGGCCAATTGTATTTGCGCGGCAAGGAACTAGAGTAGTTCTTGATTTAAAGCTAGTAAGAGCGTTTTGTTCTACGGTTAATGGGTGAATTTTAGCTGCAATTCTATAAGGTGCACTTTCCCACTCTGCGGCATCTTTATAATCAGCTGCGAATGTTGGCTCCCAGAACGCAATATGACACATTCTACCGATACCATAAACTAATACTAATTTAGCGCCATCTTTTTTAAGTGCTTCAATTTTTTCCGGGTATGTAGGAAGATTTTCCTTAGTAGCGAAATTGCGCTGATTCTTAGGTACAGTCAACTCACCTAACGGATTAAATAATGCTTGTTCCATAGCAAATTGGAATGAACCTGAATTATCAGAAGATAATGTGTTTCCTTCACTATCGGCCCACTCGTCCATATTGAAAGTATAAACGTGTTCACAAGAAACCTTCCACTCTTTAAGGAAGTAAACTACCCACTTATACATACCCATAGGACCAACAGGTAAAATGAATGCAATTTTTTCGTTTCTTTCTTTTGCTAAACGAATTTGCATAGCAATTTCGTGACCCATATAGGTTTCAAACTCACCAAGTGAATCACATTTAACGGGTGTAAAACCATCGTTCCAAAAAGCTTGACGATCAGTAATAGTTTCAGGCTCACCAATGCAAGCATCTATTTTTTCGAAATCCCATCCTTCCGGATAGAAATTTTCAAGTGCCGAGCCTTTAACGGTTGAATTAAAATCCATAATTATTCTCCTTTAATTTTTAAGGCAAAAGCCTTTTAGTAACTATTCTATGGTCGGTAAGACATTGACGGAAACCTTCTGCATACTTAACGCCGGACTGAATACCGCGTAATCTTGCAAAAGTAATAGTGGCTTCTATAATATCATTACCATCATGGTCATTAAGCCATTCTAATTGACTTTTGTGACATTTTAACATATCAATTTTAGTATCAAGTTCATTTGTGATATCAACATACTCTGTCGGTTCACATCTTAAAAGTGCAGAGTTATCCATATAATAAATTGGCACTACCCTGCTTGGCTTACCAAGTTGTGGCTCGTAATGAGGAACCGTAGCAGCAAAAGAAGCATTAAAAGTCAACTTAGATGTTTCTACGTGGTCACCCATATAATCATCAGGTGCTTGGGTTATAATAAAATCAGGATCAACGTCGCGAATAATTTTAACAAGCTTATCGTGTTGTTCTTTGCTTGCTGAATTAACAAGTAAATCGCCAATGTCACAGGTTACCGTTTTAAAACCTACCATATCGCCTGCTTTTTTGGCTTCAGCAATACGCATTTTACCAAGTTCTTCTTTTTCAATTATCACGTGCCCCATATTACCGTTAGCAACATGGCATACAGTTACGTCATCTCCACGTTTTACACAACGTATAAGTGTTCCGCCACAACAAATTTCCATATCATCAGGATGGCAAGAAATTGCTAATACTTTCATCAAAAAAACTCCTTAAATATTGACAATTCTATATATTTATGTTAGCAT
>JBGVDY010000391.1:0-2332 GCA_045119585.1 Acutalibacteraceae bacterium
TGTGAAGATACCTTAGAAATCTTAACCTTTAGGCTCTTCTTAGCTGCACTAATGCTTGAAACCTTAGTTTCCTTCGGAACGATTGTGAAGTAAGCAGTTAATGTACCACTGTAGTTACCCTTGAACTTAATAGTAACCTTATACTTGCCAACCTTCTTACGGCCTGAAGCGTAGATTACGGTGTAGTAGCTTGAAGAAATCTTATTACCCTTATAGTCATATACCTTTACGCTTGGTTTCTTAGCCTTGCCGTTATAGGTATATTCTGTGGTAGAAAGTTTAACCTTCTTAGCATAGTAGATTGTAGTCTTGCTAGCTTGCTTACCGCATACGCTACAAGCCTTAACTATCTTACCGTTCTTAGAAGTTGTAGCCTTATTGGTAGTGGTCTTGTAAGCGTGCTTAATGGTTCTGGTAGCATTACATACGTTACACTTAGTATCGCAGTTGTTGCTATAGGTGTGTTTACCCGTTGCAGCAATTGGAGTATTTTCGTTACGTTTATCAAAACATACTGTACATTCTTCATGCTTAATTCCTGTTGTACCACAATTAGCCGCTTTATCTATTACCCACTTAAAGTTATGCTCTTCTTTGTCAGCGATAGCAGTACATTCACATTCTAACCAGTGATACTTATCATCTGTTACTCTGCTGTAGCCGTGACCAAAACGATACTCAAACTCTTCCTTACCGCAAGAACATTCTCTCCAATGTTCGTCTTCAGTTTTCTTTAGGATATCGTATTTATGCTCTTTCTTTTCGAGAACATCACCGCAATCACATTCCTGCCAGTGATGTGTATCATCCTGCTTACTATTTTTGTAATCATGGTCAAGCTTACTATTTTCTTGTACTCTTGTATCTTTTTCTTCACAATCTTCTTTATCGCAAATTGCAGTTTCGGTACCGTTTGCGGTACAGGTTGCATCGTTATTGCTTACATAGTTAGTAAAGCTGTGCTTACACTCCGCTTTTAATATAACTTCACCAACCCAAAAATCGCCGTCATCAGCAGCACCATTTACAAACTGCGGAACAAAAGTATCAGGAATAATATTTCCACTTTCATCTAAGGCAGTAATTTCGGTATAATAATTGCGATGAGTATGACCGCAAAATACACCCTTTATAACATCATAATTCTTTCGAATAATTTCGTGAACTTCAGGAACGTCTATACCCTCTTTAGTCAGGGAATTCATATTTGTAGAACCAGCATTATTGTCGGCTGTACCAAATCCCAAATCGGTTATATTTGGTTTGTAAACCTTTGTTTCGGTCTCATTATATGTTGCCATAGGAATATGTTGGAAAATAAGTACAGGAATATTCTTTTGCTTTGCTTCATTAATGCTTGCTTGAAGTTTTGCAGCTGTACCTACAGGATATTCGCCGTTACCGTTATCCAAAAGGATAATCATAGCATTGTCTTCTCCGGTTGAAGTTTTAACAATTTCGGCATAATACTTTGGATTATTAGACCAAGATCGCTCAATTAAACCGTATTTTTCACTTACTGTAAAGTTATCAGGCATACCT
This sequence comes from Acutalibacteraceae bacterium, assembly GCA_045119585.1. Taxonomy (GTDB): domain Bacteria; phylum Bacillota; class Clostridia; order Oscillospirales; family Acutalibacteraceae; genus UBA737. Next base: position 1,543 of record JBGVDY010000391.1, read on the forward strand.
GCAATGTCGCCGTTTGTTTCTTCAAAGAATTCGTGGTTACCTGTAGTCATTAAAACGCTGCCGTTTATAGATTTATCGGCAACAATCGCTTTTACAGCGTTATATGAGCCATAAGAATAGTTGTCGGCAATATCACCCGATACAATTATCTTATCGTAAAGCTTGGTCATATAATTCATTTGGGTGGTTGCTCTTTCCATTATCTTGCGGGTAGGATATCTTAACCACGCGCTTCCGCGGTAGGTTGAAAGAGCATTAATAATTTGTTTATCAACATCGGTTGGGCTTATACCGAAAATATGCATATCACTAATCCAACCAAGATTTATTGTTTCTTTAACGGTAGTATTGGTAATAACAGTACTTCTCTTTCGCTGAATATAGTCACCCAAACCTGAAACACTACTAAATACATCATAAGTGTCAGTATTACGCTTTAATGAAGTATTAGCTTTATCATATGTTGATACAACCGTTTCTGTAAAGGTATCACGAAAAGCTTCGTTATCGAATTTAACCTTTTTAATTATTGTAGTATAAATAGCCTTACTGTCGGTAGCTTGTTTTGCTACTTTATATGCGCTTGAGCTTTCTTCCAAAGTATAAACTATACTTTCAATACCGTTATTGTCGGTATATTTTATATACCCTCTTGCAGTGTAGAAAGAGCTATAATCATTATCGCTAATTGCGATAGCTACACTGTTGGAATTTGCCACCTTATTAGGTGCAGGTAACGTTCTGTTGGGAATAAATGCATTCACATCACCTGTTTTATCCCAAGTCCAGC
>JBGVDY010000392.1:0-2566 GCA_045119585.1 Acutalibacteraceae bacterium
AAAAAGTTTCAAGGCACTTACATTTACCGTTCCAATCCGGAAGTAGCAGAATACTTGCTTTAATGAATCGTTATTACGATAGGGAAAAGTATTTGGAACTTATTAAAAATGCCAAAGAACGTATACCTGATGTTGATTTAACAAGTGATATTATTGTTGGTTTCCCAGGTGAAACTTACGAAGATTTTAAGGAAACCTTAAGTATTGTAAATGAAGTAAAGTTTGCTTCGCTTTTTACTTTTATTTATTCAAAGCGAAAGGGTACACCTGCGGCTGAAATGCCTGATAATATTTCACGTGCAGAGAAGGGTAAATGGTTTAGTGAACTTTTAGTTGTACAAGAAAAAGTAGCTGAACAAAACATACAAAAATTTTTAGGAAACACCTACCGTGTTTTGTGTGACGGATATTCAGAAAAAGAAGGTTATATGAGCGGTCATACAAACGGTACTGCGGTAGTTGAATTTAAAGCCGATGCGAGTATGCTAGGCAAATTTGTAAATGTTAAAATAGAATCTTATAATAACGGATTCATTGGAAAAATAATTTAAAAAGAGGTATTTAAAATGGACGTAATTTCAATGGCTAGAGAATTAGGAAAGGCTATTCAACAAGATGAGCGCTTTATTCGCTATGCAAAAGCTAGACTTGCTAACGATAACGATGCTAATTTACAAGCTGCTATCGGTGATTTTAACATCAAACGTATGGAACTTGAAAAAGCAGCAAGTGAAGAAAATAAAGACGAAGAAAAAATTAAGACTTTAAACGAAGAACTTCGCAAGTCTTATGGCGAAATTATGGCAAGTGATTCAATGGTTGAATACAACACTGCAAAAGCAATGCTTGACCAAATGATGAACGAAGTAAACGTTGTTCTTTCAAAGTCACTTGACGGTGAAGACCCCGAAACCTTAACAGTTGATAGCGGATGTACAGGCAGTTGTTCTACCTGTGGCGGATGTCATTAATATTATTATCGAATTTAGGAGTGTTGGTTTAGATGGCTGAATTATCACCGATGATGAAGCAATACAACCAAATAAAAGCTGAAAATCAAGACAGCATTCTTTTCTACCGTGTTGGCGATTTCTATGAAATGTTTTTTGAAGATGCTAAAACAGCATCCGAAGAATTAGAACTCGTATTAACCGGTAAGGAATGCGGTTTGGAAGAACGCGCCCCAATGTGTGGCGTGCCTTATCACAGTTGTGAAGCATATATTGCGCGTCTTATTGAAAAGGGTTATAAGGTTGCTATATGTGAGCAAACAGAAGACCCTTCAAAGGCTAAAGGTCTTGTTAAGCGTGAAATTATAAGAACTATAACCCCCGGTACGGTTTTAGAAGATAATATGCTTGACGAAGGTAAAAATAACTACCTATGCAGTATATCATTTTGTGATGGTGATATAGGTCTTTGTTTTTGTGATGCTTCAACCGGTGAATGTCATGCAACAACACTTCCAAAAGATAATTTCCAAAATAAAATAATAGACGAACTTTCGCGTTTTTCTCCACGCGAGATACTTGTTCCTAAGAATTTTTTAATTAAAGCTCCTATTGTTGATGAGTTTTTAAAACAAACCTTTATAGGTGTTATAACTGAACGTGAGAACGATGCATTTGATCCAACCATTAAAGAAGCATTAATTTTAAAGCATTTTGATATTATAAGCGTTGAATCTTTAGGTTTTGAAACAGGTTCACCTATTTCGTCTTCGGTTGGTGCAGTACTAGACTACCTTTATGAAACGGGTGTGAATGGCCACGTTACTCTTAATAACGTTAATATTTATACCGACAGCCAATATATGCGAATGGACGTTACAGTTGTTCGTAATCTTGAACTATGTGAAACGTTACGTACTAAATCCAAAAAAGGTTCACTTTTATGGGTTATAGATAAAACTAAAACGGCAATGGGCAAACGTCTTATGCGCAACTGGGTTTTACAACCATTGCTTAATTTAACTGCAATTAACTCTCGCTTAAATGCTGTTGATGAACTTGTATCAAACGTTATACTACGTGGTGAAATTATTGAAAGTCTTTTTGGTATTCGCGATATTGAACGTATAATGTCAAAAGTTGTTTATGGTACTGCTAATGCTAAGGATTTATTAAATCTTTCACTTACTGTTAACAAATTCCCTAACATTAAAGCTTTATTGCAAGATACTAACTCAAAACTTTTACAAGAAATTTATAGAGATATTGATACTTTAGAAGATATTAGAAATCTTATTGATTCAGCCATTAATGAAAATGCTCCTTTGACACTTCGCGAAGGCGGAATTATTAAAGACGGATATAATGAGATTGTAGATACCCTACGTCACGATATGAACGGCGGAACTTCAATTCTAGCCGAAATTGAAGCAAAAGAAAAAGAACGAACAGGCATTAAAAATCTGCGTGTTAGATATAATAAGGTTTTTGGTTATTATATTGAAGTTACAAATTCATTCCTTGATAAAGTCCCCGAAGATTATATAAGAAAACAAACACTTACAAATGCTGAAAGATTTATAACCGAAGAATTAAAGGAAATTGAAAAAAGAGTA
>JBGVDY010000393.1:0-5344 GCA_045119585.1 Acutalibacteraceae bacterium
GATTTTTGGTGTTGGCACTGCAGCAAGTAAAGTGGCGTTTGATAACCTTAATATTAACCTTAAAGCAGGCAAAATAACAACAACCGCGGTTGCAACCGGTATTATGACTGCTAATGCGGTTCAAGTTATTTTGGAAAATGGCACAACTGCCACAAATCTTGAAAGTAATATTGCGGCTCTTGGTATTACAAATTATTATCTTTTAACCAATGCCACCAATCATAAGGGTATATTAGACTTTACATCCACAGGCGGTGTATTTAAAGTTGCTGACGGTTACGTTGTAACCGCGACCCATTCCGACGGAACAAGCGTACAATCTGACGGTGCACGCTTGTGGCTTACAAAACCGGGTGCTTATACATACTCTGTAAAAGTGACTAAGGATTACTATGTTAAGAGTATGGGTCACGAAGCGCTTAATGCTGAAAAGTACGATGCAACTAAAGTAAACGGTTCGGGCGATCCGGCTTACAAGGTTGGTACCAAAGAAAATCCTGCTGCAACCGTTTTGGATGTTATTGCTGCTATAAATGATGACGGCTTAGGTGAAGGCGACGTTGCAAATGTTTATATTATGCAACGCGATGATTGGAATGTGTATGATGGCTCAAAAATCGGTAAAAATGCAGATGGTACGTTTGCTATTCCGCATCATAATATGACTGCTTGGGCACATTCTGCTATTAGAGATGACAACAAGGTTCCCGAAGTCCATAAATGGACTATGATAGTAAAGGGTTATACTTCATCTGCAACTGATAGTGGTAGGGTGTATCTCACTTATGGGGACCGTCTTGGTACTAACCATTCGCTTAACGTAAGTGGACCTACCGTGTTTGAAAACGTAACTCTTACTATGATGCGTTCTTCAAGGGATAGAGCAGTATTCTTTAATAACAATGACGTATCCTTTGCAAGCAACTGTACTTACGGATATATTAATAACTCTTATCATACTACATCGCTTTCGGTATGGGATAAGACGGTAAAAACAAGCGCAACTCTTTCCTTGCCAAACGGTTTAATTACCGAAGGTGTAAACACTACTCAAAAAGGTATGACGGTTAATCTTAATAACACTTACACAGGTGATTTTTATATTCCTAATACAAGCAGTGGCTCGTCTAGAAAGTTTGCTTTTAGCGGTGATATTAATCTTAATATTAATAATGCTCTTGCTACGCCCAAGTTCGTTTGGTACGTAAAGGGTAGCAATACAAGCATAGCACTTAAAAATGTTAACGTTTATGTAGCAGCAGGAAAAGTTGCTAATAGTATAGCAACTTTTGGAAGTAACAGTGTTCTAACTGCAAATGCGGTTCAGGCTATTGTTGAAAACGGCGCTTCAATTGTTGACTTGGATACTACACTTACAACACTCGGTATTAGTAATTACTATGTACTAAATAATACAGGTGATGAAGGTGCTATCGATTTTGCACGTGATGCAGACGGCAATTCTATTGCAGGTCAGTTTAAGGTTGCGGGTGACACTACTGCGGTTGCCGCAAATAGTGAGGGTGCAGTTGTTGCGGTATCTTCGGGCGGTTTGCTTAAAATAACAACACCCGGCGTTTATGAAATCAGATTTATTAATGCTTTCGATAACGATGGTAGAACTTTAACCGTTTACGAACCCGGTAAAATAGACCTTTCTTCTATTGAGCATGACGAAATTGAAGGTGAGGTATTTATTGGTTGGGCATTTGAAAATGGTACATACCCGAATAAGGATTATGAATACAAATATGGCGACGTTTTAACCGCGCAGTACGTTGATTTCACTACCGAAGATTTTAAAACCGAAGAAATTGAGGTAAGGGATGACGGTAATACCGGTGACCCTGCGCTTAGATTTGTACAAAGCATAAAGAAAGGCTTGATTCCTAACATAACCGAACGCGGTGTATTAATGCTTCCGTTGGAACAAAGCTACGGTTATGAAATGTTTATTGATGAACCTGTAATCTACACCTACTCTGCGAATAAGGAAATTTCAGATTTTAACGTTGCTACAACCGGTGCTACACCTATAAAGATTTTGGGTACAAACGTTCTTATGGAAACCGAAAATACCCTTAAATATACCCTTTGCTTAACAGGTATTACTAAAGAAGGTTACATTGATTCTTATGCTGTAAGGGCATATGTTAAATTTAAGGATAATAACGGCTTTGACAGTATATTCTATGCAGACCAGGAAGTTTCAAGTCTTTACAAAGCAGCCGCTGAAGCGACTCAAAAAACCGCTACAGAAAAAGCAATTGTTGAGTATGTTGAAGGCGAGCGTGTAGAAAATTATTGGACAAATAACGGCTTAACAGCCGATGGTAAAATCACTGCTAATACAACCGCGCAGTACGTTGACGGTGGTTGTGGATGCTTCGGTGAAGCTGATTGTGACCATAAGTTGTTCACCTTAAATAACGGTAAGCTTTATGTAAGAGATGTTACTATTGATACAGGCTTTAATGTGGAAGAAACCCAAATGGGCTTTATTACCGACACCCACTTTAGCGGTGTTAATAAAATGGATATTGCTGAAAACAGTGTTGCGCTTTCTTCATATCGCGGTAGACCTGAAAGTTGGCGAAATCATCAACGTCAATACTTTAGCCATGGCATAAACGAGTTTGTAAGTGCATTTAAAAAGACTGTTAACGGCGGTGACGTTATGGACTACCTCTCATGGGGTGCAGTTCAAACTGCTGACAGAATTTTAACCAAGCAGTCGGTAAATAATTTACCTGTTAAAAAGTTTGTGGCAAATGCTGAGGGTGGCTATACTCTTCAAAATGTAATGAGCGGTAATATGGGTATGGTTATGGGTAATCACGATCCTAAGCAGTTATCGTCAAATGTGGATAAAACGCTTAAAGAAATGCGTACAATCGAAGAACGTTATGCAATGGCACAATCACATTGGACTAATGACGTTTACTACGATTCTGAAATTATGCTTGACAGTAACGGTAATGAAAATATTATGATGATTTACCTTGATAACAGTCAGCACAAATATTTAGAATCACAAATTGCGCCTTTGACTCGTGACATCGCTTACGCTAAAAGTAATAATATCCCTGTGCTTGTCTTCCAGCATATTCCAATGCTTAGTATGAACCCGAACGAGACTGAATGGAAGTATCTCGATGGTTTCTACAATTATAATAAAATTGTTCCGCAGGATAATTCGTATTACGATATTACTAATGGCAAATATGTTATTAAACAGGGTTATATAGGTGCAGGAACCGAAGTTAGAGTTATAAATATGTCGAATGCTTCGGATTATATGGGTGACGCCAGCAGTGATGAGGCTACTCTAACAATTTGCAAGTTAATCCGTAAGAATGCGGACATTATTAAAGGTGTGTTTGCGGGTCACATCCACGCTCATACCAAGTCTGAAATAATTGCTCTTGATGAAAGCGGCAATCCAAACGGACTTACCATTCCGCAATACACAGGCTACCTTGCAAGCCAACGCGGCGTTATGAGAATTACTGTAAAATAATTTATAAGCAATTTTAAAAGGGCTTTCCAATAGGAAAGCCCTTTTACTGTTGTGTTTAGTATTCTGCAATTTCTGAAAGTGCAGCAAATGCTTTTTCGTAAAATTCGTTAGCGGTATAAGAAGCGTATGTATTTAACATACCGTGGCGGTTGCTTTCAAGCATAAGCGTGCCTTTGTAATTGGCGTTGCGGATATCTTTCATAACACGCTTAAAATCGATGGTTGCATCAAGCGGAATCATATGACAGTCACCGTGTAAAACAGGGGTCACAAGGTAACTTAAGCCGTAGTTATCGTGAATGTGAGTACAGGTTAGTCTATCACCAAAAAGCTTTACAAAGTGGATTCCGGGGTCGTTTACGGATTCGTGACCTGTATCATAACAGAAGCCAACGTCGTTGCCAAATTCTTCCATAACAATACCAAGCATTTCGGAAAATTCAACGTTTTCGAAGCAAATTTTAACGTTTTTTGAAAGTGATAAATCAACAAGCTTTTTCCAACGGTCAATACCTATTTTACAACTGTGTGGTACCGAATCACCCGAAATGGGGTGCATTACAACGTTCGGAACATGAAGATTTGAAACGTCGGTAATACATTTTGAAAGATATTCTACGTAATCGTCGCCTTCATTACCATCGCGCCACATGCAGTTAAGGTTTGAAAAGGGGGCATGGAGGCTGTCGACCTCAAGGCCGTATTTATCGTAAAGGCGCATACGCTCGTTGAAATCAAGGTCAGGTTTCCAACCGAAAAATGTGGACACAAAGCCTGCTTTAGCAATGGCTTCAATTGTGCCTTCAAGACCTACTTCTGTGAAATTTGGGGAAGTATAAATGCCAAGTTTATTAGTGTTTTTCATTTTAGTTACCTCCATCTATCATTTCGCAAAGCTTCACGGCAGAAGTGTAGGCTTTTTTGTAAAATTCTTCAGCGGTAAGGTCTTTATAATAACAGTAAGGCTCACGGTTGTTTACTTCAAGTGTAAGTGTGCCGTTATAACCGCTTTCCTTGATATCTTTACAAACGCGTTCAAAATCAATTATGCCGTCAAATGGGATACGGTGTAAGTCGTCGCGGGCGGAAATATCTTTTGTTTCGGCAAGACCCTCGTTATCATGAATATGGGTAAAGAAAGTTCTATTACCAAAAAGCGGCATAAAGCGATAGCCGGGAGTAAAGCATTTTTCGTGGCCGGTATCGTAACAAAAACCTACGTTTTCGCTTTTGTAGTATTCTAAAAGTAAGCTTAAATGGCGGATAATGCGCGTGTTTTCAAAAGCAAGCTTAACACCGCGTCTTTCTGCCTCGATAATAAGTTTTTTATGTCTTAAAAGACCTATTGGTGAAGTTTTTGGAACATCGTTTCCTGATGAAGTATGTAATATAACTACGGGTATATTGTATTTTGCGGCGGTTATAATAGAGCGGCGCATTTTTTCGGTGTAAACGTCACCATCATCACCTTCAACCCAAATGGTGTTAACTGTCTTATAGGGTGAATGAAGTGCTTCAACTTCAAGTCCTAATTCATTGGCTTTTTCCATATATTTTTCAATATCGGTATCATCATCCCAATAAAAAAATACGGATTGGAAGCCTACTTTCTTAATAAGCTCCATATTTTTGAAAATATCATTTCCAAGTAAAGCTTGAGCATTAATGCCAAGTTTTCGCATAATTATACCTCCCGAAAAAATAAATACATTATATATTATACAATAAAAATTGCTTCAAGTGAAGATATATTTTAAAAAGGGCACGAAAATTTTACTTTTCGTGCCCTAAGTATATTCACTTTAAGAATCCGTTTACTATTTG
>JBGVDY010000394.1:0-2068 GCA_045119585.1 Acutalibacteraceae bacterium
GCTACAGGCGGTGTTATGGAAGCTGCTTTACGTACTGCAAATGACTGGCTCACAGGTAAGGATAATACTGATATTGATTTCACTGCTGTTCGTGGTACTCAGGGCTTAAAGCAAGCTACTGTAAACATTAACGGTTCAGATATCAATGTTGCTGTTGCTTCAGGCGCTGCAGCCGCTAAGTATGTTATGGATACTATGAAGAACGGCAATCCCAATAATTGGGCATTTGTTGAAATTATGGGTTGCCCTGGTGGTTGCGTAAACGGCGGCGGTCAACCTATCCAACCTCAAAGTGTTCGTGATACTGTTGATCTTAAGGCAGTTCGTGCAAAAGCTCTTTATGATCAGGATGCTGCTATGGCTTTACGTAAGTCACACGAATCTCCTGTTGTTAAGAAGCTTTACGAAGAATGGTATGACGGTTTTGGCGGTCACAAGGCTCACCATGACTTACATACTAGCTACGTAGCAAGAGAAAAATATTCTAAATAATAGAAAATTTTAAAAAAACGGGCTCGGGTAAAACCGAGTCCGTTTTTATTAGATAGATTTTAATAAATTATTCGTCAATTGCGTGTCTTCGGAATAATAGTGAAATACACCATACACCTGCAAGAGCGATTACGGTATAGATAATTCTACTGATTATTGCAGTACTTCCACCGAAAGCCCATGCTACAAGGTCAAAACTGAATAAACCTACAAGCCCCCAGTTTAGTGCACCAACAATTACGAGAATTAAGCAAAGTTTATCAAACATTTTTTATCAACTCCTTTAGTTACTAATATAATTGACAAAAAAAGTTTTCTTATTCATAAGTTAATAAAAAAATAAAGCAGTTTTTAAAACTGCTTTATTTTAATTTAATTAAAATTCATTATATCGTTCATATCATAAATACCACAAGATTTAGTAACTAAAAACTTTGCGGCTTTTATTGCGCCTGTAGCAAAAACTTGTTTTGAATGGGCTGCGTGTGAAAGAGTAATAACTTCATCACAACCGGCAAAAATTACGTCATGCTCACCAACAATTGTTCCACCTCTAACAGAGTGTATACCAATTTCATTTTTAGGGCGTTTGGCGCGTTTTGAATGACGGTCATACTCGTAAGTGAGTTTATCATCAAAAACGGTGTTAATCGAATTTGCAAGCATTATAGCGGTACCTGAAGGCGCGTCGAGCTTTTGGTTGTGATGTTTTTCTACAATTTCAATATCAAAGCCGTCGCCTAGGATACTTGCCGCTTTTTTTGCAAGCGAGCATAAAAGGTTTACACCGACAGACATATTAAAAGTAAAGAAAATTGGAACAATTTTTGAAGTTTCCTTAATTTTTTCAATTTGAGCATCGGTATATCCCGTAGTTGCAATTACAATAGGGATTTTTTTCTCAGTTGCAAATGCTAATAAATCATCAAGCAATAACGGATTAGAAAAATCAATAATAACGTCGGCATCGGTATTAATATCCTTAAAAGTAGGGAAGACGGGGTACTGCATACCACAATTATATTTATCAATACCGGCGACAATTTTAATTTCATTATCCTCTTTAGCACGTGCAGTAACGTTAATTCCCATTTTTCCGCAAGCACCAACTAATATTGCTTTTATCATTTTTTCACATCCAATAAAATTTTAAAGTAAATTACATTCAATAAGTTTTTGTTTTAAAGCTTCTGTAGTCTTTTCATCCATTGGGAATAGTGGTGGTCTGCAGTCACCAACATTCATTCCCATAAGATTCATTGCAGTTTTAACAGGTATGGGGTTTACATCGTAGAAAAGCGCATTCATAAGACCTAAATATTTATTTTGCATTTCACGTGCAATATCGGTATTACCGTTTAAATATTCGTGACAAAGCTTGCTCATCTCATAAGGTAAAATGTTAGAAGCAACTGAAATCACACCGATACCACCTAAGGAAAGTACTGGCACAGTTTGGTCGTCGTTGCCTGAATAAATGTCTAAATCGTCGCCACAAAGATATTTGATTTGTGCTACTTGTGAAATATCACCTGATGCTTCCTTTGTTGCAACAATTCTTTCATGCTTCGCAAGT
>JBGVDY010000395.1:0-4076 GCA_045119585.1 Acutalibacteraceae bacterium
TGCTCAAGACACAATAGACAAGCAACATATTTACAACTTGACAAAACGTATCAATGATTGCTTGCATATTGATTTTGGCATTAAAAACCTGTACCATAGAATGATTTTTACAGCTTGTGCTTTAGTTGCCAAAAGATACGGTGCTTTATTGATTGAAAACATGAGCTTTCCATTGATGAAAAGTTCTATACTTAGTACTCTAAACAAGTCTTTAGAAGAAAGCAAAAAGCAAAATTTAAAGCTTGAGTTGCTTACGGATGTTTATGCTGAGATAAAAATGAATAACACCACAAACCAAGAAGCTATAAATAATTTTATAGTTTGGGTTTCTGAGATATCAGAATGTGTAAATTCTGATTATTGGAACGGTGAAGATGTAATGGGTATATTTTTTAACGAATTCAATCGATACAAGAAAAAATCAGATAATGGGCAAGTTTTTACACCCGACCATATCACTTCATTCATGTATAGGTTAATCGAAGTGAATCAAAATGATAAAGTATTGGATGCCGCTTGTGGCTCGGGAGCTTTTTTAGTAAAATCAATGTGCAATATGATGAAAGAAGCTGGCGGTATAAATACTAAAAAAGCATCTAAGATCAAAGACACGCAATTATTTGGAATAGAAGTAGATAGAGAAATATTTGCTCTTGCTTGTGCAAATATGCTTATCCATAAAGATGGGAAAACAAATCTTGCGCACCTTGATAGTCGTTCTCAAGAAGCTTGTGAGTGGATTAAATCAAAAAACATTACGAAAGTGCTTATGAACCCACCTTTCGAATCTAAATACGGGTGTTTGACAATAGTTGAAAATGTATTAAAAAATGTTCCAAGAAATACAAAATGTGCATTTATTCTCCCTGATAAGAAGTTGGAAAAAGATAAAAAGGGAAGAAAACTTCTTAAGCATAGTACTCTTGAAAAAATTATAAAACTACCTGAAAAAGTTTTCTCGGAAGGAGTAACTACTTCAATCTTTATTTTTACAGCGGGAATACCCCAGAATGATAAGGAAATCTTTGCTTGTTACATAGAAGAAGATGGTTTGGAAACAGTAAAAAATCAAGGCAGACAAGACGTTAAAGATAGATGGCAAAGTATCGAAGATAGATGGGTTGATATTATCCGCAAACAATCAGGCGATGATACTGTCCAATGGATTAAGGCGTCTAAAAATTTAAGCTATCAAATGCCTGAAAAACCATTTGAAATTTTTGAAGAAGATTTCACAAAAACCATGATGGACTATTTAATGTTTAAAGAAGGTGTTGATGTAAAAAAATTTAACGATATATTGTTACAAAAAATATTGTATAGTAGTGAAGTGCGTTCTGACAATACAGGAACTACGCTTTTTATAAAAGGTGAAAATAATGAAAAAAATTGATACATCAACTTGGAAAGAATTCTCATTAAAGTCTTTGGGGTTTGCTATTTATCACGGAAAGCGTATAAAAAAATCCGACCGAATTGATGGTGATACAGTTTTCCTTACTGCCGGGAAAGAAAACCGTGGAGTAGTTGGAAAAATTGGGAATAATGTTGAATTGTGGAATTGTCCAATTACGGTTGATATGTTTGGCAATACATTTTATCATGACCATGTATGTTCAGGAGATGATAATGTTTATGCATTTATTAACAGCGAATTAAATGGATTTGTAAAAATGTTTATTGCTAGTATTATTGATGCTAAAAACAGAACATTGTTTTCTTATACCAACCAATTTCGTCAAAAAGATGCCGATATGCTTTCGGTCAAACTTCCATGTAGATCAAATGGTTTTCCTGATTTTAAATATATGGAAGAATATATGAAAACAATTGAAGATATTGCCATTTCTTCGTTTGCCAACTTGCAATCAGCGAAGAAATCCGAAGTTTCAGGTGAAATTGATGTAAGCAGATGGAAAATGTTTCAAATATCCGAGTTGTTTGATGTGCAAAAAGGCAAGCGACTAACAAAGGCAGATATGAAGGATGGCAAAATAAGATTTATAGGTGCAAGTGCCATTAACAATGGTATTACTGCTTACATCTCAAACGATGAACATCTGCATCCGCAAAATACAATTACACTGAGTTATAATGGTTCTATCGGTGAAGCGTTTTATCAGGATGAAATATTCTGGGCATCAGACGATGTAAATGTTTTGTATCCAAAGTTTGAAATGAATAGAGAAATTGCATTTTTTATTATTCCTCTTTTGAAAACAGCAGGTAAAAGGTATGCTTTCATAGATAAGTGGAAAAAGGAAGATATGGAAAAGAGTAAAATACCTTTACCAGTCAATAAATACGGGGATCCCGATTACAAATATATGGAAAATTATGTAGTAGACAGATTAACCAAAACTGAAACCGCATTGAGCGAATTGATTTTATGTGTTTGATTCAAAAGGTTTTTTAAAAATAGAAAGGAATCGTAGACATTTTGTTTTCTACGATTCCTTTTTAACTATCCTTTAGGATGCGACCTATATGACTTGGCAGTTTTCTTTTTGCGCATTAAAACACCCATTTTATCATCAACCATTGGTTTAGATAAAACGGGTGTTATCTTTAGGGCATACTGTAAGGGAAATATAGATTTTCTAATTTCTCGGCTGATTCACCGTAGCACATAGCGGTAACCGTGCCGTTTTCTTCTTTGTTTTAATTTGCTAACTGCTCATATTCCCCTAACGGTTCAAGCGAATGTTCATTAAACTTGTTAGTGGCAGTAAAAGTACTGAAACCTATTTTTTCATAAAAAGGTATTAACCCTTCATTTACAGGACGAAGAATTAGTAGACTATCATCTTCGGCTTTAATTTTTTCAATAAGCTCGCTAGCGTACCCTTTGCCACGAAATTCTTTAGCAGTAGTAACTGCAAAAATATACTTGGCGTTTCTTTCGCCCACTTTACAAGGAAGCGCAAAACACATTGCAACCGTTCGGTTTTCCTTTTCCAAGGTTTTGCAATAAGCGTAGCAATTATCAAACAGCTTATCTTCAAACGAGTTATCATCTTCACCGAAAGCCGAGTGGTACATATCTTTTATCCACTCTTTTTTAGAAATACAAAAGTATTTTTTAAGCAGTAAATGTGGCTTATAAGAAAGCTTAGCTTTGCGAAGACCCTCAAGCCCTAAATCATCTTCACGGTTAATATACTTATATTCACTCAAAGTTTTTGCAAATTCGTTGTTTATAACCGTATAAGCGGTAGCATATTCCGCAAGTGCTTTTTCTATATGAACGTCAAAAACGTCTTTATTAATAGCCGAGCCTAATGTGAAGGCAACCACCTTGCCATCAATATAGATAGCTCCGCCCTTAACGTTTAAAATATCCATATTGTTAATAATTAACTCTATTCCCTGCTTTTCGGTGCTCATGGTATCGTCGAACTTGTCGCTCTTCTCACCATACCATTTTTCCATACACTCCAAAACGTCCGAAGTGTTATTGCTTGTAATCGGTTTATATTCCCAATTATACTTTTTAGAGAAAGCCGAAATATGATTACGCTTACTATGATATTTTTTACCGCTAAGATTTGCTAAATCTTCTTGCAAGTAAACGTAATCAAAGGCGTCACGCTGCGGTATAAACTCATAATAATCGCCAAAGTTTACCTTAAAGTCTAAAAACCGCTCTCCCTGTTGCACCCATAAAGGTGGAAATTCAGTTGTAGTGTAACCCTTTAAAATTTCGAGTCCCTTTTGCAAATTGCCGCCAAAGGGTAAACGGTAGGTCACTTCTTCAACACCGCCCGATTTTATAAACATCATACCGTCTTTAACGGCATACATATTGTCATACATTTGAGCCCAAACAATCAAATTTACAAGGCTTGATTCACACGAAAAACGTGCAGGTGAAGAAACAAATGGACGCAATACTTCAATATCTTTTATTGTTATTGGTTTAAAATCTAACATAAAATCAACCGTTTTGAGAACTTGTAGTGGATTCTTTGCTTTCGTTTTCTTTATCTTCTTTTTCCTGTTTTTCTAATTCTTTTTCCACTTCCGCAGGAGTTTTCATAAGCTCACCGCTATGCTTGTGGCAAGTTTCAGGCAAG
>JBGVDY010000396.1:0-3993 GCA_045119585.1 Acutalibacteraceae bacterium
TATCAGTAGCTATAATGCAAAAAAGAGTCTACGTTTTTGAGACTCCTATATATATATTTAGTTACATTATAAGCAATTTCATATGGTGAATATTTCTAATTATAATCTCAGTCATCTAATATATTTTGTGCTTGTTGGGATTATATTTAACTATTTCAACATTCGGCTTGCAACTTGGATGAGCAAATTCATCTTGATAAGTTGTAATGTAAATGTTTTCTTTATGTGTTTCTATCAAACTTCTAAATTCTGATGTAAAGATTATATTCTTTACATCTTTGATTGAAGAATTGATAAAATTTCGCCCATAAAAGAAACATATTGGTTTATCCAAACTTAACCATTTTCCTAAAAGTTTCAACTCGAAGTCATAATCAGAAACGCCCAACTTCTCCCATTCAGAAGTAACTTCAGACGAAAAGTTTGTAAGTCTATATCCCTTAAATTTTATTTGCGAAGTTTCATTAAATTTTAGAAGAGCATTTATTAACTTCAAGTTTGTACTGTCACAAAATTCATGAAGAGCATTTATTAACTTCAAGTTTGTACTGTCACAAAATTCATTTTGTTTAGCAGATGGATTTATTCCCACCATTAAAATTTTAGGGCAAAAAAGCAATCCTATTTTCAAAAATAAAAACTCATCAAAAGCTCTTTTATTCTTATTTTCCCACTTGCTTATGTGCTTAATCTTGTGAATGTACTTTATCATACACTATATTATGTATTTTAAAATATTATTCAGTTGCGCCACATTCAGTGCAAACTCCGCCAACCATATTGTGTCCGGTAGCAGGTATTGTATCTGTAATCACATCACCGCAAGAGCAAGATTTGCTTTTTGAACCGGGATTTGTGCAAGTAGCGTTACTTGAAACACTCCAAGAACCATAAGAATGAGTATGGTCATCATCACCATTGCACGCAGTAAGAGTGAACATACTAACACACATCACCATTGCCAAAAGAACTACTAATATTTTTTTCATATTTTTATCCTCCAATTTTATTAAATAAATTCTGTCGATACATTTGCGATAGGTAAACCTTTTAACTTCTTATCATAATGTATCTTCATGCCTTGATTATCATATTCATTATATAAGTAATCGATATAATGCGAAAGTAAATCTGTTATTTTTTTGAATTTATATACTATTTTTTCTTGTCTTGTATCAAAAACATATAAAAATTCAAAATCAGTCTTATCAAAACAAAATAGACAATAAGAATAATACCCAAACACGATAAAATCTGAATATTCTTCACCGTAGTTTTGAATACAATCATTTTCATTTTGTTCAATTATATCATATGGATCATATAGTGCCTCATAATTAGATTCAATACCATATATTCTTAAACTTTCAGAAAACAACATTATCCCATTAAATTTTTTATAAAAATCTTTTAATTCGGGATGAAATTCACAAGAGAAAGTTTCTTGAACATCTTGTAATTTGCAAACATCAGCCACATTAAACAATATATTTAAATATGATTGTTTTTTGTTATTACTAGTATCACATTGTTTAAGATAAAACTTATCTATTTCAAAAAAATTCCATTTTTTTTCAAGTTTTTCAATTATTTTCTTCATATTATCCTCCACTATGCAAGCACACCTAATGCTTTTTGAATCATTTCAATAGTTCCCTTAATAGAAGGACGAGCTTTTAATATAACTGATAGATTTGATGGATTATTTACATTTCCTGCATGAATAATAATCCGATGCGTATTTTTACTTGTTAAAATACCGTTATTTGGGTTAGCACAAAAATCTAACGCTTGTTGATAAGTAATTTTACCACTCTTATATGCACTTTTTATTGCATTAACATCTATGGCGTGAGCAAATTCACATCCCGAACCCTTGAACGTCTTATATTTTTGCACATATTTGATTACTTCCATATCTTTTGGATTTGAAGGATTTAATCCCCATTTTTTATAGTTACGACCTGCAACTATATCATCTAATGCTTGTGCTTTGGCTTTTTTGCCTGCGTCATTACCTGCTTTACGGAAAACATCGTTACACTTATTATGAACAAGAATTTCATCATCTCCAACATAATATGTATGATTGTTTTCAACCGTGAAATTATAAACTTTTACAGGATACTCATAATTATTTACATTGGTATCTTGAACTACCTGACGATTACCATTGGAATCTACGACATAATCACCAATTTGTAAACTTCCTGCTTTTACCCAACAATTATAAATCGGAGAATAGAACGGGTGATTATATGTTGTTTCAATATATTCGTCATCAATGGTTAAGCCTACCGTTTGATAAACTTCTTTGCAAAATACGTCTATTACTTTTTGACGAGAAACCATCCTATCTTTTTCATTATAAGACAATACATAATCACCAACGCAAATATCTTCTATGTTTTTATAAGTATTATAAGTCATAGCTATTGAAGTTCCTGCAACAAAACAAGCTGACGGTTTTATTACTCCAGTTAGCAACCCGACACTTCCTATCGCCGCACCTATCATAAATCCGTTAGCAAACGAGTCTAATCCTTTATGGGTTGCGTTATTTATTGCATCCTCAATTGAATCACCTTGTATTAATCCAGAAACAGTTTCAATTGCAAGTGTACCAATTGCAGATGATAATGCAAATGAAAGAGCTACTTTACTAATTGTGAACAATGCACACCCAAAAGAAGCTCCACCTGTTACAGGAGATAGAATTGCACCTACTATAATAATACCGCAACCTACTCCACATTTTATTAAGAAAGATTTCCAATCATATCCTTCGTCTTCATTAATCATGGTTGATTTTTCAAAAGTAGCACCGTTATATGTTAATGCATTTCCAAGTCCAAATGCTTCTGTGAGTTCATCAATGTTGTATCCAAAGAAAGTATCTTCTTCTTCGCTTGACAAGTAGGCTTGTATACTTTCGGGCGAAATATATACAATATTGAACTCTAAAACTTCATAGCCATTCGCAAGTTGTTGAGCCGATAAAGCTTGCAACTCACTCTCTAATTTTGTATAATCTTTTTCACTTATAAGTGAATTACCCGAATGTCCTATATATTCGTCAAAAATAGAAGCATCGTAAATATATTCACCCTTATCATAGTCAAATAAACTACCTAGCGATAAATCATATTCTTCTCGGATGTTTTCCTTTTCAATATACCTAATTACATTATCACTTTCTTGATAATAAACAACATATTTATTGTTATAAACAAAATGGTCATGACCAATATTTTGATAGTCGTATGCCACTAAATAGTTCGTTATATCGGTTTCATCTTCCAAATTTTTTACATATAGTGCTTCTACGCTTTCAAGTTCAGTAACTTCCTCAGGTTCGCTCAATATTTCATAAAAACCTGCTCCTTGAAAAGACTCATCAGCAAAAATGGGTATATCATCACGATAATACATCATGCCAACAGCTGAGGTACCTTCATCATTATCACAATTTACCGCCATAGCATTTTTTGTAACAAATCCGATATTTGTTAATGAATAAGATATGTTTTCGTAAACCAAATCGTAAACGGTTTCTTCACCTTCAAGATTATCATAAATTTCTTCATCACAATCAGAACCACCAATAATGGTAACATTTATATTAGGTGTTAAATCGGCGTCCCAACTGCTACCACTTGAAGAAGATGAATCATTTGGTTTGTCCCAAAAATCAGTATTAGATGGTGGAGTTAAACTTGCTTGCCCCCCATCGGTATTATCGCCGTTACAAGCGCAGAATGAAAATGCCACTACAAAACATAATATGAAAGAAAATAATCTACGTATTTTCATATGTCAACCTCCAGTATTTTACTTTTCTATAGTTAGCCAAATAATATCATAATCAATATCGAACCAACAAACAAAATCAAACCAATAGCAAATTCAATCCAAGGATAAACTTCTATATCCCATTCATCTTCAACAAAACCGAAGTAAATCCAACAAATAAGTAAAATTAATCCGACAATT
>JBGVDY010000397.1:0-3238 GCA_045119585.1 Acutalibacteraceae bacterium
GCGGTATTAACGGTGTTCAGGTTGCGGCTAACTACTATTTTAGTAAGGAACTTGATGAATTAACGCTTGCTGAATGTGCTTCAATTGCGGCTATTACTAAAAATCCTTCGAGATACAGCCCTGCTATAAATATGAAGGAAAACATATATCGCCGTAAGGTAGTGCTTACCAAAATGTATGAGTTAGGGTATATAACCAAAGAAGAATATGACAAAGCTTATACGGAAGAAGTTAAGCTTGACTTCTCTCAAAAAGAACACCTTGACAGCGAAATTAATAACTACTTTGTTGATACTTTAATTCAAAACGTTATTACCGATTTAGCCGAAAAATATAACTGTGATGAAAAAATCGCTTCCCAAATGTTCTATAACGGCGGATTTAAAATTTACGCTACAGTAAATACTAATATTCAGTCGATTATGGAAAAAACCTATACAAATCAAAACCGTTATTTTTACGAAACAAGGCGTAACGAAGCGGGCGAACGTGAGCGAGTTCAATCGGCTATGACTATTCTTGACTATAAAGGTCATATTGTAGGTATAATGGGTGGTGCAGGTGAAAAAACAGTAAACCGCGGTCTTAACCGAGCTTACAACGTTCCGCGTCAACCCGGTTCTACCATGAAGCCTATAGGCGTTTATGCTCAAATAATTGAAAAGGATATTTGTGATTACACAACTACTGTTTTAGATGAGCCTATAAAGAACTATTACGGATATAAAAAACCCGGTCCCAAAGAATGGTTTGGAGAATATTTGGGTAAAGTTCCGCTTAATTATGCTTTAAGGCATTCTATGAATGCAGTACCTGTAAGACTTCTTGATAAGGTTGGTATTGATAATTCCTATAAATTCCTTACCAAAAAGCTCAATTTAAAGCATCTTACAAAAGCGGATAAAAATGCTTCATCATTGGCTCTGGGTGGTTGTACTTACGGCATTACACCTACTGAGTCTGCGGCAGCTTTTGCTATATTTGGCAATGGTGGTATGTATTATACCCCTACAACGTATTATAAAGTCGTTGATATTGACGGAAACGTTGTTTTAGAGCCGCCAAAGGGCAAGCGTGCTATCGGCGAAGATACCGCTACCATTATGAACCATTTATTACGTGAGGTTGTTTATAAAGAAGGCGGTACAGGTCGCTCTATCGGTGGATTTAACTATCGTATGAAATGTTATGCTAAAACGGGTACCTCAAGCGATACTAAGGACTCGTGGCTTGTGGGTGGTACACCCTATTATATAGGCTCGGTATGGTATGGTTTTGACCACAATTACCGCGTTTATAATACAAGTGCCGCAAAGGGTATTTGGCGTGATATTATGCGCGAAATTCATCAAGGCTTAGAAATTAAAGAGTTCGAAGACAGTGAAGATGTTTACCGTAAGGGCGAAGGTTATTATAAGGATGGAACCAGTCCCGGTAAAATCTTAAAGGAAGAGGACTACCTACCTGATGAGGAGGAAGAAGAGGAAGAAGAACAAGAGGAAGAGGAGGATGAAAAGGAATCTAAACCTTCAAAGCCCGGAAATTCGTCTAAACCCGGTACTTCTTCCAAACCTAATACTTCTTCACAGGCTTCGAGTAACGTTTCTTCAACTAATCCGTCATCAAGTCAATCTTCTACAAGTGGACAAAGTAGTGTGAACTCCGGTACATCATCGGTTACATCTTCCGGCAGTAGTTCGGCAAGTGAACCATCCGGCTCGGAACCTTCTTCCAGCAGTGATGCTTCGGTAAGTACTCCTTCAGAGCCTACCGACAGTTCGGAAAATACTTCTACCGAATCTTCAGAAACCTCTACTGAACCTACCGATCCAGCCGACGAAAATTGATGCGTTAAAAATAATTTTTTGATAAACACTGAACGCTTTAATGCATTCAGTGTTTATTTTTTTGAAATAATAGGGTATTTTGCTACTTTTGTTTGACAAAGCAGGCTATATATAATATAATATATAAGTTAAATTATAATATAAAGTTATGGGGAATTATAATGGAAAAAATTGAAGGTTTGCGCAACGTTGCAATTATTGCACACGTTGACCACGGTAAAACCACACTTGTTGACCAGCTTTTGAAACAAAGCGGTACTTTCCGCGAAAATGAAGCGGTTGATGAACGCGTTATGGACTCTAACGATTTAGAGCGTGAACGCGGTATAACTATACTTTCAAAAAACACAAGCGTTATGTATGGAGATACCAAAATAAATATTGTTGATACTCCCGGTCACGCCGATTTTGGTGGCGAGGTAGAACGTATTCTACAAATGGTAGATGGTGTTTTATTGCTTGTGGACGCGTTTGAAGGCTGTATGCCGCAAACCCGTTTTGTGCTTAAAAAGGCTTTGGCCTTAGGCAAAAAAGCGGTGGTTGTTGTAAATAAAATTGATAGACCTATGGCAAGACCGCACGAGGTTGTTGACGAGGTTTTAGATTTGTTTATAGAATTAGGTGCTGATGAGGAACAAATAGAGTTTCCGGTTGTGTTTGCTTCGGGACGCGACGGTTATGCGACGCTTTCTCCTGATATAAAAGGAGAAGATATGCGACCGCTTTTTGATGCTATTGTGAATGAAATCGACGCACCTGAGGGTGACTGTGAAGCACCATTGCAGATACTTTTCACTAACATTGAGTATGATGAATACTTAGGTCGTATTGGTGTTGGCCGTGTTATACGCGGTTCGGTAAAGAGCGGACAAACTGTAGCGCTTTGCCATAAAGACGGAACTAATACAAAGGTAAAAATTGTAAAGTTGTTTATGTACAAGGGCTTAAAGCGGCAGGAAGTTGAAACTGCTACTGTTGGCGATATTATTCAGGTTGCAGGTCTTGCTGATTTAGAAATCGGTGAAACTGCTTGCGATACTGAAAATATTGAACCATTACCCTTTGTTAAAATAGATGAACCGACGCTTTCTATGAACTTTATGGTTAATAACTCTCCTTTCGCAGGTAAGGACGGTAAGTTTGTAACCTCACGTAATATTCGTGACCGCCTTTTCAAAGAAGTTATGACCAACGTAAGCTTGCGTGTTGAAGAAACCGACTCGGCTGACACGTTCAAGGTATCGGGCAGAGGAGAATTACACCTTTCAATTCTTATTGAAACTATGCGTCGTCAAGGTTACGAATTTCAGGTTTCACCCCCTGAAGTTATTTATAAAAAGGATGAAGACGGCAAAATTTTAGAACCTATTGAGCTTTTGATGATAGAAGTT
>JBGVDY010000398.1:0-2773 GCA_045119585.1 Acutalibacteraceae bacterium
TGTTACAAGCTCTTTTTTTGTGTTATCATTATATTGATTAAGTTCAAATTTTCTTTGAAAATTATGCACTACAGTAAATTTAATTTTGGAGGATAAAATTATGGTTTTTGGTGTACTTAAAGACATTAAAATCGGTGAAAACAGAGTTATTTGTACCCCTGTTGAAGTAGCATCTATCGTGGCAGCAGGCCATAAGGTTCTAGTTCAAAAGGATGCAGGTATCGGCTCTAATTTCAGTAACGAAGCTTACGAAAAAGCAGGCGCTATAATCGCAGATACTGCAGAAGAACTTTGGAGCCAGTGTGACTTTGTTGCAAAGGTTAAGGAAATTGAAGAATCCGAATACGGACTCTTGCGTGAAAATCAGCTTGTTTACTGCTGTATTCATCCCGCGGGTCATCCCGAAGAGGTACAAGCTATTCTCGACAGCAAGTGTATAGCTATTACCGCTGAAGATAGCCACCGCTACGGTTCGCCCAACTGCGAAGCTGCAGGTAAACAGGGCGCTTTATTCGGTCTTGAATCTATGCTTACAATAAACGGCGGTAAGGGTAAATTTGTAGGCGGCTTTGCAGGCGCACCCAGAATGAACGTACTTATTATGGGCGGCGGTATTGTTGGTCAAGGCGCACTTTCTATTCTTTACGCTTTAGGCGCAAACGTTACCGTTATGGATATCAACGTTGGTGTTCTTAAGATGCTTGGCGACCGTTACGACAATAAAATCAGCACTATGTACTGCACTAAAGAAACTATCGCTTCTGTGCTTCCGCAAATGGATATGGTTTTAAACTGTGTAAAATGGCCTAAGCAAAGAAAAGACTTCTTAATTGATAAAGAAATGCTTAAAACAATGGAACCCGGCAGTGTACTTGTTGATATTTCTAACGACGACCCCGGTGCTATTGAATCAAGCCACGAAACCCACCACGATAACCCACGCTACGTTGTAAACGGTGTTGTACACTACTGCGTAAGTAATATCCCCGGTGCAGTTGCACACTCAACCACCGTTGCATTAGCATCTGAAACCTTACCTATGCTTCTTAATATCCTTAATAACGGTCTCGAGAAGGCTTGTGTTACCGACGGATTTATAAGACGTAGCTTAACTGCATACAAGGGCTATTTAACCCATGAAGAAACAAGCGCTATTCAAAACAGACCTTGGATAAAGCCTGAAGATATTCTTGGCATTGCAGATGAAAAATTAGACTTTGCACCACCCGCTACAACAACACGCAGCAACAACTTTATAAAGCTTTAATATTATGCATTTTGAAACCGATTATAAATTAGAAAATTATATACTAAACGCCCGTTGGGACGAACTTCCAACCAATGTTCAGGAAAGACTCAAGGGTTGTTTTGTGGATTTATTGGGTGCTTTAGTAGTAGGCAGTAAAAGCCGCCAATTTGAAGTTGGTCTTCGTTTAGCTAAAAAGGTTTTCGGGGAAGGCGATATCCCTGTAATAGGAAGTAGCGAACGCTTTTCCTTTGCAGGCGCTTCTACCGCTATGGGACATTCATCAAATGCGTACGACATTGATGACGGCCATAATATAACACGCGCTCATCCGGGTACGTCTTTTGTAGGCGCAATTTTAGCCGCCGCATACGAAAAGGACGTATCCAGAAATGAGTTTTTAACAACCTTATACGTTGCATACGAAGCAACAATTCGTATGGGCGCCGCCATAATGGACTATTATAAATATGCGCACAGCAGCGGCACCTTTGGTGCGGTTGGTGTAGCCGCAGGCGTAGGCAGACTTTACGGCTTTACAAAGGAGCAAATTAATAACGCTTTATCCGTTGCGGAATTTAATGCGCCATTAGTGCCCGGTATTCGCAGCGTGGAGTATCCGTCAATGAACAAAGACGGTGTACCGTTTGGTGTTATGACAGGCGTTTTAGCCGTGCTTAATACTATTTGTGGCTTTGAAGGTAACAAAAATTTACTTGAAGCCGATGAATACCGCTCTTACTTAGATGACTTAGGCGTTAAGCATCAGGTTATGGATTTGTACTTTAAGCCTTATCCATGTTGCAGATGGGCTCATCCCGCAATTGATGCCTGCATAGGTCTTATGAATGAACATAAGATCTCTGCAAAGGATATTGAAAAAGTGACAATTTACACCTTTGAGCGCGCAACACTTCTTTCTAAAATAGTACCGAAAACAGCGGATGAAGCACAGTATAATATCGCTTACCCTGTTGCAGCAGCATTAGTAAACGGTGATTTTGGACTTTTACAAATACTTGAAAAGAACCTGCAAAACAGCGACGTTATTGCTATGATGTCACGCCTTGAATTTGTAGTTGATAAAGATATTGATGCCCAATTCCCTGAAAAGCGTATTTGCAAAGCCGAGATAATTACAAAAGACGGCAAACGCTTTATGTCAGACGAATGTGAGCCACGCGGAGAAGCCAAGGAAAATATAAGTGTTTCATGGCTTTGTGACAAATTCCACCGCATTGCAGGCTCGGTTTTAACCGAAGAAGGCATAGAAAACATATTGCCAATGCTAACAGGTAATGAAGATTTGCCAATTCGCGAAATTGTCGACCAGGTTAACAAAGAGTCTTATTGGAAAGAAATTTAAATTATTTAAAGCATCACCTGTAAGAGGCGCACTCCGTAAGGAAGTGCGCCTCAGTTATATTCGCCAAAGGCGAGTTATATTGCTTCGCAGTTATATTTGGACTAAAGTCCAAGTTATATTCGCTTTGCGAGTTTTAAGGGCGAATATAATATCACTGAAAC
>JBGVDY010000399.1:0-3673 GCA_045119585.1 Acutalibacteraceae bacterium
CATACCACAAAGCGCATCACTTCGGCAGTCAAACCCTAAACGTGACATACCTGTATCAAGTTTTAGATGTATTTTGATTTGGTTATTATTTTTCTTTGCGAAATCCGATAATTCTTTGGCGTATTCTTTTGAATAAACGCATTGGGATAAATCATAATCGGCAAGCTCTGACGCCTTTGCTACAGGTGTATAGCCTAAAATTAAAACTGGCTTTTTTATGCCGCATTCACGTAAGGAAACAGCTTCTTCTATATTGGAAACAGCAAAATAATCCGCCCCGTTTTGTTCTAAAACGGGCGCAATGTCTTTAGCGCTATGACCATAAGCATCAGCCTTTACAACCGCCATAATCTTGCTGTTTTGAGCCTTGGCTTTTAGTATTTTAAAATTATGTATTAGGGCGTCTAAATCAATTTCAGCCCAAGTTCTATGCAAAAAATCCATAATATCACCATATATATTATATCACTTTATTTTAGTTTTTGCAATCTTCCTTTTATACGTGCTGCTAACGGTATAAAAGCAAGGCTTAAAATACCCCAAAAAAATGAATATAACAGGCAAATTTGCCCCTTAAAATTAAAGGGCATTTTACTATAATTCCAAACATCTTTTTTAAGTAGTATATTAAATATTATACCAAATATAAGTTCGATAAACGTTACAAATGCGCTTCCTAAAACCGCCTTTGTTAAAAGGCTTGCTTTTTTAAAGCGTTCGCCAATTTTGGCAAAAAACACAAAGCAAATACCTCCTGCAGTAAGCATTGAAGGGTGGGTATGTCCGCGCCATAGTATTTCAATAAGACCATAACCCAAAGCACCTATTGGGAAAAGAATAAAATTTGCTTTTTTCATTTGATCACCATTTTTAGTATGGGTGATAAAGCCTTATATATGCAAAAAGAAAACGGCTGTTACCGTCTTCTTCTATTAGCGATTATTAAAAATCTCAACAACTGTGTCAACGACACTAAAAATGCCGCGATATAGGTAAGCGCTGCGGCAGATAATACCTTGCGAGCTCCATTTATTTCGCTATCATCAAGCAAAACATTGCTACTTCTTATAGCACTTAAAGCGCGGGATGAAGCATTAAATTCTACGGGCAGTGTTACAAGTTGAAAAACAAGAGCAACACCAAAGAAAATAATACCTAAATTCATTAAAAACGAAAAGTTAAAAATCAAACCCAATAAAAGAAGCGGCATAGAAAGTTGAGAGCCGATATTACAAACAGGGTATATAGCAGTGCGGATTTTTATTGGTGAATAGCCTTTAGCATACTGCACAGCGTGACCTGCTTCGTGCGCGGCAACACCTACTGCAGAAATATTGCGCGCATCATAAACTGAATCCGAAAGCCTTATGATATTTGTTTTAGGGTCGTAGTGGTCGGTAAGGCTGCCTGAGACACGTTCAATTTTAACATTATATACGCCGTTTGCTTCAAGCACGCGTTTTGCCGCCTCGGCGCCGCTGTAATTGCAAAGATATTGCGAATACTTTGAAAAGGTGGATTTAACCTTTATTTGCGCTATAAATGACAAAATAATGGCGGGTAAAACTAAATACAAATATAACGGGTCAATTCCGTAATAATAGTATGGCACAAAATCACTCCAAAAAATTATACATTGAAACGGAAAAGCACAATATCGCCGTCTACCATAACGTATTCCTTGCCTTCGCTACGAACCAGACCTTTTTCCTTAGCGGTTACCATATTGCCGCCGCATTCCATAAACTGAGTAAAGTTTATAACCTCGGCGCGAATAAATCCGCGTTCAAAATCGGTATGAATTTTACCTGCGGCCTGCGGTGCTTTGGTGCCGTTTGTAATGGTCCAAGCGCGAACTTCGGGTTTGCCTGCGGTAAGGTAAGAAATAAGACCTAAAAGAGAATAGCATTTTTGAATCATACGGTCAAGACCTGAACGCTCAAGACCTAATTCTTCCAAAAACATAACCTTCTCATCATCTGAAAGGGTAGAAATTTCTGCTTCGAGTGCTGCGCAAATAGGTAAAATTTCGGCTTTTTCGGTTTCTGCTATAGTTTTTACAGCATTGTAATTTTTATTACTTTCGATTCCGTTAATAAAGTCGTCTTCACTCATATTGCAAGCGTAAATAACAGGCTTTGCCGACAAAAGTGCAGTTGTGTTTATGATTTCCTGCTCGGTTTCGTCACCTATTTCAATGCTTCTTGCGGGCAGACCTTGCTCTAAGTGGTCGATAAGACGCTTTAAGAAGTCAACTTCGCCTTGTAATTTTTTATCTCCTTTTAACGCTTTGGTGGTGCGGTCTAAACGGCGCTGTACCATCTCGATGTCCGAGAAAATAAGCTCTAAATTGATGGTTTCAATATCGCGTAAGGGGTCAACCGAGCCTTCTACGTGGATAATATCGTCACTTTCAAAGCAACGTACCACGTGAACAATTGCGTCAACCTCGCGAATGTTGGATAAAAACTTATTGCCGAGTCCTTCACCCTTGGATGCGCCTTTTACAAGACCTGCAATGTCTACAAATTCAATTACAGCAGGGGTGAATTTATCGGGATTATAAATTTCTTTTAATTTTTCAAGACGCTCGTCAGGGACGCTTACCATACCAACGTTTGGTTCAATGGTGCAAAACGGATAGTTAGCCGACTGCGCACCTGCGTTTGTAATTGCGTTGAAAAGTGTTGATTTGCCAACGTTTGGCAAACCTACCATACCTAATTTCATAAAATAAACATCCTTTTGTTTTGATATAAAGATATTATAATGATTGTAGTTAGTCGAAACGCGTTAAAAGCGTTTCGACAAGCCACTTGAAGTGGCTTTTGGCAAAATCAAATCGTTTAATTTGATTTTGCACGACATTCATTGTAATGGGAAATGGCAAATTTTCTTTGAAAATTTGTTATAAAATCAAAGATTTTATGTCGAAACTTACCATTTTCGACTTCCATTAACCATTATAATATCTACTTGGTATTTTATCAAGTAAAAGTTTATTTAAAAAAGTTTTGCGTTTTTTCATAGTTTATTATATAATAAAAAAAGAAATATATTATTTTCAGAGGAAGTGTGAAAATGAAGTCTAATTACACAGTACCACTTAGCAAGATTATAAAGGAATTTTCGCTTGAAACGGTGTATGCGCCCGAAACTATAGAAGACGTTACCGTTTGTTCTACCGAAATAAACCGTCCGGGTATTCAAATGGCGGGGTATTTTAAGTATTTTGATGCGCAACGTATTCAAATAATAGGTAAAGCAGAAGAAAGTTATTTAAAAAGCTTGGGTACGGAAGAAGCGTTAAACCGTTTAAAAGCTTTATTTTCAGAGCATCCTTCAGCGGTAGTATTTTGCCGTAATTTAGCGATGGCTGATATGTGTGTGGAATTGGGACGTGAATTTGGAGTGCCGATTTTCCGTACTGAAGCGTCAACCTCTTCCTTTTCTGCTGCTTTAATAGCTTTTTTAAATCTTAATTTGGCACCACGTGTTACACGTCATGGTGTTTTGGTTGAAGTTTACGGTGAAGGTATTTTGCTTTTGGGTGAGAGCGGCGTAGGTAAAAGTGAAACCGCTATTGAGCTTGTAAAGCGTGGACACCGTCTTATTGCCGATGATGCGGTGGAAATTCGCCGCGTATCTGACAAATCACTTGTAGGTACCGCTC
>JBGVDY010000400.1:0-2581 GCA_045119585.1 Acutalibacteraceae bacterium
TCACTTTTGGCGGATGATTTGGCAAACGTATTAGGGCTAAAAATAGAAACGACAAAATACGAGCCACCAAAGCGACCGGATGGTTATTTTATAGCCGATAATAATAGCGATCCAAACGCAAAACACTTTAAGGTTGAAAAAATTCAAGATGGCGTAGCTATTGTCGGTCTTACTAAGACCGGTAAAAACGAAAAAGTTCTTACAATTCCTACCAATTATAACGGCGAACCCGTTTTACAGATTAATGACAATGCGTTTAAATCTTCTAAAGCTTTAGAGCGTATTATCATACCCGAAAATTCCAACATTAAAAACATAGAATTAAATGCTCTTTCTGACTGCCCTACACTTCGTTTTATGGAGTTACATCTCGCTCCGTCTGCACTACCTATCGACCCACGCGTATTCACTAACGTTTCACCCGACTTCTTTGTCTACGTTCCTGATGAAAAATTTAGTGAATTCGCTACCGATTACTTTTGGAGCAGTATGATGCAATTCGTGAAAACAACAAGTGAATTACCGTAATACACTAAAATAATTCTATATACAAATCGTTTCCTATTTGGTGATATAATGAAATCATTTTTAACTATGCTACTGCATGGATTAGCCTTAATCATAATTGTACCTATAATCTTAATTTTGGTTATCGGATATTTGATTTATCTTCCGTTTGATATAATCCGTTATCATAAAATGCCATATTACAAGGATTTTAAAGTTAAATATTGCCTTTTTCTCACCTCACGTGACGTAGTAAAACTTTATAATCGCATTGTTAAAGAGCGGTTACCAATTGAATATGTAAATTATAATGATTTTGAATACTTTGTAAAAGATAACCAAGTGCTTTTGTGTGATTGGGGAAATGAAGATTTTGAACAAATAGATGATGAATGGGTTTTCAGTTTAGATGATGATAGCGGAGATAAAACTACAAAAGTAATGGAAGAAGCACTAACAGAAGAAAAAGCACTATTAAAACCCGAACACCAAAATTTACCTGCAAAATTTTTGCTTTTTTATAACGATATTACCGATGCGGAAGAATTTGAAAAAGCAAAAGAGTGCCCCTATTTTTACACCGTTTTTTCAGTTGAAAATGATATATAAAAAAGGACTATGATGATATAAATCGTCATAGTCCCTTTTTTATTCATTTATTATCTTTTTAGACTTATATTCATGCGGAGAAATGCTTTCAAGCCTTTTAAATACCTTGCCAAAATATGACTGATTAACAAAACCGCATTGTGTAGCAATCTCACTCATACTAAGGTCACCGCTTTTCAAAAGCGATTTCGCCTTTTCAATGCGCGCGGCATTTATATACCATATAACCGTATAACCTGTAATTTCCTTAAAGGTTTTTGAAATATAAAAACGCGAATAACCGCAATGCTCGCTAATTTTTTCAACCGATAAATCTTCATCATAATGGCGTTTAATATATTTTACTACCTTTTTTACAAGCCGAAGCTTATTAGAATTTTCGTCATCCTGAAGGTCATCTGCCAAATAGTTACGAAAGATTATAACAAGTGCCTCGAGCATCATAGTTTTTATACTTTCACGGTAATAAGGGAGAGCATCTTCCTTTTCTTTTAAAGCTTTTTCAAAAATATCACTTATTTTCTTATCCCTAATAATTTTTTGAATATTAGTATCACCAATTTTAAAGCCCATAGCTCCAAAATAATTAGCATCAAGATTAATTAGAATATACTTGGTGGGTCCATTTGTGATTTTTACACAATGAAGTGCTTCAGAATTAAAAACCACAATATCCCCCGCTTCAACCTGAAGTTCTTCATTGCCGTTTATAACCTTGCAGTTACCCTCTAAAAAGTAAAGCATTTCCAAATTTTCGTGCCAATGAATATAACCTGTATCGCGTTGGGGTTGTAATTTAATTTTAAGCGGAAATTCGCTGTTCATTAGTGCTAAATGCAGTTCATAAGTACTTTCCACAAAATCCCTCCAATCACTAAAATTATATATAAAAGACTATATTTTGTCAAGAAATTGCGAATTTTTTGATATTAATATAATAAATACACCACAAATTTACTATAAAATGCCAAAATTATTATTGAAGTTAATACTTATAAATGTTAAAATTAAAATGAATAAAACTCTTTGTGGAGGTTACTATTATGAAATATGACGTTATAGGTTTCGCGCGCGAAGAATTAGAAAAATATCTTGAAAAATTAGGCGTTAAAGCCGAGATTTCGCTTGGTCTTTATAAAGACTTCGGCGTAGAAATGGAGCTTAAAGACCCTTACCGCGACGATGCTTACGTTATCTCGGTTAAGGACAAAAAAGGCTTTATTGCAGGCTCTAACGAGCGCAGTGTACTTTTAGGTGTATACCGCTTTTTAGAAGAATGGGGCATTACTTGGGTAAGACCCGGTCCTAACGGCACACACTACCCTGAAACCTGTTTAGCACCCAACGTTGAAATTAAAGAAGCTGCCGACAAACGCCACCGTATTATGTGTATTGAAGGCGCTATCTCTATTGAAAATGGTCTTGATATGATTGAATGGATACCAAAAGTAGGCTTTAACGGTTA
>JBGVDY010000401.1:0-2546 GCA_045119585.1 Acutalibacteraceae bacterium
ATAGGAGATAATGGTATACCTCTTAAATTCCCGTTTTCTTTGGGTGAAATAAATCTTATAGGTAGTATTGACCGCGTTGATGAATACAACGGTTATATTCGTATTATTGATTATAAAACCGGAACAAAATCCTTTAAATTGCCTGATATTTTGTTTGGTTTAAACCTTCAAATGCTAATTTATCTTTATGCAATTACTCGTGGCAGAAATTTACCTGATAATACTGCAGCAGGTATATTTTATATGCCTGCGAAACGTGATCTTAATGATGAAGGTATGGCTATGAATGGCTTAATGCAGGGAGATTTAGATTTAGTAAAATCAATGGAAAAAGAAAATAGGGGAGAGTATATTCCAAAATTATCACTTAATAAAGATGGTAGTATTTCAAAGACTAACAATTCTTTTATTAGTGAGTCACAATTTACCCAAATCTTTGACCACATTGAAACTTTAATGGCACAAACGGGCGATTCTATTGTCGGCGGTGAAATAGAGGCAAACCCGATTGACGGTAGAGAATCAGCAGCTTGTAGTTATTGTGATTTCAAATCAATTTGCGGTATAGAAAATAAAGAAATATTTAAAGTGCCCGATTTTAAAAATGCGGAAGTTTTTGAAATAATGGAAAAGGAGAAGAATGATGGCATTTAAACCTACACAAGCACAGCAAGATGCGATTAAAGAAAACGGTAATATATTAGTTTCTGCTGCAGCAGGTTCCGGAAAAACTGCCGTCTTAGTTGAACGTGTAATACAAAAACTCACATCAACTGAAAATCCAGTTCGTGCTGACGAACTTTTAATTGTTACGTTTACAAATGCCGCAGCAGCTGAAATGCGTTCAAGAATTGAAAAGCGTATTGATGAGGAATGTAGAAAAAATCCGCAAAATATTGGTTTGTTGCTTCAAAAAAATCTTTTAAACAATGCAAAAATATGCACTATAGATTCTTTTTGTATTGATTTAGTGCGTGAAAATTTTGATAAATTAGGTGTTTCTCCTGATTTTAAAATTGCCGAAGAAAATGATTTGAAAGCAATTAATCAGGAAGTACTATATTCAATTATCAACGGTTATTTTGAACAAGAGAATAGTGAATTTTTACAACTTTTAGATCTTGTTGGTTCCGAGTTTGATGAACGCAATTGTTTAGATCTTATACTAAGTGTATATAATTTTTCCCGTCAACTTCCTTTCCCAAAGGTTTGGTATAAAGAAATTTTAGATAATTATAATTACGGTGTTTTTGATAGTGATAATTTATGGTATAAATATGCTTTTCAAAAAGCAGACGTTATTATAAATTCTATGGAAAACAGTATTTACGAAATTAAAAATTTAATATTCGGTATTGATAAGGTCTATGAGGCTTATTATCCTGTTTTCGAGTCCGCAGAAGAAATAATTCAAAATTTAAAAGAAAGTGCTTCTACGGATGATTGGGACACTTTTTACGATGCTTTACAACAATATTCTTTACCAAAATTACCTACTGTACGTGGGGTGGGAGATATTGAGGAAGTTAGTGCAGTTAAAGATACCTATAAACATTTATGCGGTAAAGTATTAGATCCGTTATATAAGATTTTTTATGCTGATTTTGAGTTTATAAATTCACAGTTTGAGTCGCATTATCCGTTAGTAAAACTATTTATTGATATTTTAAATGAATTTGACCAAAAGGTATTCCAAGCCTATAAAGAAAACAATTTATTTACTTTTCATAATACTGAACATTTAGCGCTAGAGCTTTTGTGTAATTACAATGATGGTGAGATAACTGTTACCGAAAACGGAAAAGAAATAATTGAGCAATATAAAGAAGTTATGGTTGATGAATATCAGGATACCAATGACCTTCAAAATATGTTGTTTTACGTATTGTCAGGCTATGAAAAAACACTTTTTTCAGTTGGAGACGTAAAACAAAGTATTTATGCTTTCCGTGGTGCTAATCCTTCCAATTTCTTAGAAAAGAAAAACAATTATATTCCACTTGATGAAGCTAAAGAAAACGATGCTAAAAAAATCATTTTAGGAAATAATTTCCGTTCAAAAGATCTTGTTTGCGAATTTATTAATAATTTCTTTAGTATTTTTATGAGTGAAAATACAGGTAAAATTATTTACGGTAGCGATGAAATGCTTATTCCTGCTGCAAAATTTCCTGAAACACAAACTGCGGCTGTTAGTTTTGATTTTATTGATTGCGGTGAAAGTAAAGATACAAAAATAACACTTGAAGCACGATCTATTGCCGATTATATTAAAAACACAATAAATGGTCCTGCATGTATAAAAATAGATGAGAACACGCTTAGAAATGCTAATTATGGTGATTTTACCATACTTTTACGTAATGTTTCTACTAAGGCACCACAGCTTGTGAGTGAACTTGAGAACAGTGGGATACCTGTTAATCTGAATATAAATAATTTTTGTGAAAGTGTTGAAATAACGACCTTTTTATCATTGTTAAAGGTTATTGACAACCCGAAAAACGATATTGCATTGGCTACGGTTTTAATGTCTAATATTTTTG
>JBGVDY010000402.1:0-3251 GCA_045119585.1 Acutalibacteraceae bacterium
TATGGGCGGAGCTAATGCCGGCAATATTGCAAGTGAAACCGCTGTAAAAACCGTTAGTGAGTATCTTTATAATTCTTTCCGTGAAAATTTAACTATTGATGAAATTGCTCGTTTACTATCAAGCGCTATCGAAAGTGCTAACCTACAAATTTATGAACGCGCAACTAAAAACGAAGCACTTAGTGGTATGGGAACAACAATTGTAGTTGCTGTTGCATTAGGTAATGAAGCTGTTATTTCACACTTAGGCGATAGTAGAATATATCTTGTAAATGATTCTATTACGCAGCTTACAAAAGACCATTCAATTGTTCAGTCGCTTATTGAATCAGGAAAAATATCTGAAGCCGATGCTAAGGTGCATCCACGAAAAAATGTTATTACTCGCGCCTTAGGTGTTGAAAAAAACATTATTGTTGATAATGATTTTATTAATTTATCTAAAGGTGATACATTACTTCTTTGTACCGACGGTTTAACAAATTTTGTTGATGTTGATACAATTTTCAGTACGTTTAAAAATAATGAAATTTCACTTGTATGTGAAAAATTAGTTGAACTTGCAAACTTAGGCGGCGGCGGTGACAACATAACAGTTGTAACCTTAACTGCAGTTTAATGAAAGGAATATTTTTATGGATAAGTACTTAGGAAAACGCCTTGACGGCAGATATGAAATACGCGAAATTATTGGTGTAGGCGGTATGGCCGTTGTTTATAAAGCATTCGATAATTTGGAAAATCGTTTTGTTGCAATTAAAATTTTAAAGGAAGAATTTCTTTCTAACCAAGAGTTTTTACGCCGCTTTAAAAATGAGAGTAAAGCAATTGCTATGCTTTCTCATCCAAATATAGTTAGCGTTTACGACGTTAGCTTTGGTGACCTTATTCAGTATATTGTAATGGAATATATTGAGGGAATTACTTTAAAAGAATTCATTGAACGCGAAGGTAGCCTTAGATGGAAGGATGCTGTAAATTTTGCTATTCAAATCTTAAGAGGTTTACAGCACGCACATGATAAAGGTATTGTACATCGCGATGTTAAACCTCAAAACATTATGGTTTTAAGTGACGGAACTATTAAAGTTACCGACTTTGGTATCGCTCGCTTTGCACGTAGCGACCAACGTACAATTACAGATAAAGCAATCGGATCTGTTCATTATATTAGTCCGGAACAGGCAAGAGGAGAAAAGACTGATGAGCGTACCGACGTTTATTCGTTAGGTGTAATGCTTTATGAAATGTTAACCGGTAAGCTTCCTTTCCAAGCAGAAAGTGCTGTTTCTGTAGCAATTATGCAACTTCAACGTGAACCACAGTTGCCAAGTGAAATAAATGGTTCTATACCGCAAGGTCTTGAACAAATCACAATGCATGCAATGCAAAAAAGTGTTGATAGACGTTATCAGTCTGCGTCGGAAATTCTTTGTGATCTTTCAAACTTCCGAAAAGACCCATCATTAACTTTTCCTTACACATATTTTGTAGATGATGCTCCAACAAAATATGTTGGAGAAGTATCTGATTCAATTAATGATAATATTGAAAATTCTACAAAACAAGAAAAAAATAGTCTAATACCTATTTTAACAGGTGTTGCTATTGCGGTTGTTGCGGCTATTGTAGTTTTAGGTTTTATATTTTTACCAAAACTCTTTTCTTCTACGGGTGCTGAATTTAATTGTCCTGATTTTTTAGGTCAAAATTTCGAAGATATTCAAAATAATATAGAATATAAAGATAAATTTATCTTTACTTTTGAGCCAAAAGCCAGTGATGAATATGCCGAAAACCTTATTGTAGAGCAGTCTATTACCGAAGGCTCTCCTTTAAAAGCAGGCACAAAAATCACCCTTTACTATAGTAGCGGCAAAACGCTAATTGAAATTCCTAACGTTTATGGTTATACTGAAGCCGCCGCTAAAACGGAACTTGAAGATATTAACGATTTTAAGGTTGTTATTAAACAAGAATTTAACGAAGATGTTGAAGCCGGTATTGTAATTAAAACCGAACCAAAGCGCGGAGAAAAAGTTCCTAAAGGAAGCAAAATTGAAGTTTATGTATCTTCTGGTAAAGAGGAAATAAGTGTAGATATACCTAACGTCGTTGGTGAACCTATTGTTCAAGCCAAAGAGAAAATTGAAGATGCAAAGCTTAATGTTTCGGTTGAAAACGTAAATCTTACTCCTGCAGATAATAATCAACCAAAGGATTACGTTTTAAGACAAGATCCGCAAGGCGGCTCTGAAAAGGTGCTTGAAGGAACTACAATTACTCTTTATGTTAGCAGTGGTTTATATGAAACTGATATTCAAATCGCTTCACCATCTGTATATCCACACAATATTTGTCAGCTTTCTTTATGGCTTAACGGTTCTTGCTTAAAAACAAGTGAACAATTAAATCTTTCACAGGTTAAGAACTATACTTTTAAGGATATTACCTCTGAAAATAAGTCTGAAAATTATATGGTTATGATTAAGAGCGAAAATGGTTCTTGGGAAGATTATCAATCCATCTCGGTTGACTTTAGAAAAGAAAAGAACAACGTTGTGGTTACCAGTACAAAAACTTTTGATGTTCCATCAGATACCACTACTCAAGAAAATGTATCTAGTGATAATCTTTTAACCGAATAACAGGGCAGAAATAGATGACTGGAAGAATTATTAAAGCGTTATCTTCATTTTATTATATTGAAACTGAAAATGGAATTTTAGAATGCAAAGCAAGGGGGAATTTTCGCAAAAGCGGACTTTCACCCTTGGTTGGTGATCTTGTCGAATACGAACAACTTAATGAAACTCACGGTGTAATTAACGCTGTTTTACCTCGTAAAAATGCTTTAAAACGTCCTAACGTAGCTAATATTGATAAATTATTTATAGTTTCATCATTTGCGACGCCATTACCTAATACATTTATTATTGATAAAATAACCGCGATTGCAAGATATAATGATATTGAGCCTATTATTGTTTTTAATAAGGCTGATTTGGGAGATTTTAAAGAGCTTGAAATAATTTACAAGAAATCAGGCTTTAAAACCTATATTGTATCTGCTCAAAGCGGTGCAGGAATGGATGAACTAAAGGCCGAATTGAAAGATTCAATAAGCGCATTTACGGGTAATTCGGGAGTTGGGAAATCAAGTATACTAAACTATCTTTTTGGTAATCAAAACATTGCAACCGGTGTCGTTAGTGAAAAGTTGGGAAGAGGTAGACATACTACACGCCATA
>JBGVDY010000403.1:0-3576 GCA_045119585.1 Acutalibacteraceae bacterium
AGACAAATATTAAACGGATGTGTAGAATTTCTACACATCCGTTTTACTATCTTTAAAAGAAATATATTTAGTGAAATGTTTTGCTATTGCAAAACGTGAGATAATGTGTCAAGACACATTGTGAAATATCTCGCTTTGCTCGATGTGAAATGAAATAAATCCCTATGCGCCGCAGCGCATTTCACGTTGCGGAGCAATATTTCACGCGCAAAGCGTATTTCACAAATCCCGCAAGGGATTTTTTCGTTGCGTTGTGTCCTTACGGGCACAACGCCTATTCTTCGTTCCTTTTTTTAGTTTCATTTTTTCTTCGAATAGCGCGAGTTATATTTTTTCAATATTTTTATGGCATTATCTTCGGTCTTTGAAAAGTCGTTAAAAATCTCTTCACGCTCGGGTTTAAAGTCTATAGGCCAAGAGTGGTTATTTTTGTAAATATCACTGAGTGTTACTTCATGAAGGTAAAGGTTGTCTTTAACTTCATTTATAAGCTCCATACCTTTTTTAGTAGCTACTTTTAACGCAGAAACACCAAAATTTTCGGCGTTTAATTTTTTATTAACTTTTTTATAACCCCAAAAATCGCCCATTGTAATATCGGCAATTTTGTTGTCGCCTGTAAATTCACATTTAAAGCAAGAACGCTTGGCAAGAAAACCGCTAACAAAGCAATGGTAATAAATATTCCACCGCCTTTTGGTGGATTCTTCGGTGTTGTTTTCGAAGTTTAGGGTGGTGGCAATATTGCTCCAACCTTTTGATTTATCTCTAAATGTGATTTTGCTTACAGCTGAATTCTTTTCTTTTGTCTTAGCGTCAAGATAGCGTTTAAATATAAGTGAAGATGAAGAACATGCACAAATAATTTCGGCAGTTATAAGGTTTTTATATTCTTTACTCAAATAATTTTTAAGCCCTGCTATCTTACAAGGGGCGCCTGTGAACAAAACAGGCTTTCCGCTTTCTAAAGCTACTTTTGTTTTCTTGAAAATATCGTTGTGAAGCGGCTCGACGTATTTCGAGCCTTTAAATTCTTCGGCTTCTTCTAGAGTAGAGGCAATATCATAAATTGGGATTAAAGAACTGTTATATTTAACACCTACAACATATCCGCCCTTTGATAAAATATTTTTAGCAAGAACAGGGAATATGCCGCCCGAAGCAGAATTTTCTAAATTGGAAATATCTTTAGCGTATGCCATAAAACCCACCGATTCAAAATCGGTGTTTTTTGATTTTGTGTTATAGGGGCATACGCGGTTGCATTTGCCGCAACTTATACAACATTCTTTATTTATAATAGGCATAAAAAAGCCTTCGCTATCTGCTTTTAAGGTTATGGCATTCGTGGGGCAGGCATCTTCACAAGCGTAGCAGCCGTAACAAGTGGACTTATCGCCGCTTGTAAAGTAATCTTTTATGCGCTCGCATTTTTTGCCGTTTAGTACAGTGTTAATAAATTTGGCAGACTCCGGTCGCATAGCATCCATTTTTTTATGCACTTGCTTAAAATCAATAGGAATATCCTTAAAATTTGGAAGCTTTTCATTAGGTGCTATAAAATGATTGGAAAGCCCAAGCTTTGAAAAAAGATTTTCCAAACGGTCGTTATTGCGGTCACGCTTAATCGTTATAAAATTCTTTTCAAAAAGTAAAGCGAATACCGACAAATGAAAAGATTGAGTAATAATATATTCGGCGTGGGCAATGGCGTTTAGTGTTTCCAAAGGTCCTGCGCCGACAGTTTTGCCAAGTTGATTTTCAAATTTCTCATTTTGAATGTTGTGTACGATGGGTAGTCCTGTTTTTTTAGAAAGCTCTTTTGCCGCTTTTATAAGTTCCAAGCCCTTTGCTGAATAATGGTGGACATGTACATAAATATATTTTTTATTACCATAAGGACTTTTTTTAGAAACAAGGCTTTTAAAATATTCGCGATTGGGCAGAATAGTCGGGTCACATACAACCGAAATTTGCTTTTCAGTAAGAGTGGAAAATAGTTCCTTGGCTTTTTCCTCTCTTACCGATATATAATCCATTTTTTTAAAGTATTGGGAAAATACGGGAAGCTCACGCTCGGGCACTGTGGGATTACCAATGCTTGCCCCGTAGGAAGCAATAATAGTGTCTTCTCTTGCGAAATCACCGAAAAAAGCAGGGTCGAGACCGTTTGTTATACTACTGTTCCAAATTTGGTCGCTTCCTACAAATATAATATCAAATTGAAAATGTGCATTTCTTAATTGCTTAAGTGTGTCAAAGGCTTTTGTTAAATTAAAGTGCGATTTAAAAAATTTTTCAAAACGGTATCTGCGCAGCGTTAAATATGGCTTTTTGCGAAACTCTTTAAGCCATTTTATAAAATATTTAGCTTTTGATTTTGCCGTATTACCTTGTAAAATACGACCTGGGCGGTAGGACTTTTCTATAAACTTATTTCTATAATTTATAATTTGCACATTGTGGCCTAATGACTCAAGGTAAGACTTGAGCCCTAAAGCTTGCATGGACGTACCAAAATTGTGTGCATTATTTACCGATATAATGCCTATTTTCATTTTATAACTTCCTTTTAAAAATTATTGGGTTTTAACAATATATTGATGTGGGCAAACCCTTGCATTTTCGGGTGGCAAAGTCATATAATCCCCATAAATACAGGTTAAAATTTCTTCAGCTTTGAAGGGTACTTTAACCTTTGTGTCTTCAAAATTAATTATCCTTGCAGGCTCGAAAAAACTTTTTGGAAATATTTCTTTGGATATATTATAAGCACTGCAAAAGTTTGCGTAATAATCGGCCTTTTTATGCTTATCGGCAGTAAGGATATGGGTTATTTTTTTGTGTAATCCTTTATAACTGCTAAAGCTACTTTGTAGACTGTAGAGCCTACGCTTTTGCGGATTTTTAATATAGTAAACCTTTGTGAGCAATATATTCCTCAATTTACGAACTTTGCATGAACGCTTTATAAGTTCGGTGCTTAATGCAGTTGTTTCGTCAAGCGGAAAAATATCAATACTGGGACCCTTGATATCACTCATTGATTTAAGCCCCGCCCGTATAAATGAAGAAAATTTACATTCTTTCATTAAAATAATTTTAGCGAACGGTAGGTAATATTTCGGATAGGTGTTTTGGTGGAAAAGTTGACAGTTGTTGTGTGTGTCGGTATTCCAAAGCTTTATAAATTTTTCATAGTCGGTTCGTGGCATCGCAATATCCATATCATCATCCCAAGGTATAAAACCTCCGTGGCGTATGGCACCTAAAAGCGAACCTTCGAATAAATAATAGCGAAGATTATTTTTATCGCAAAAGCTAGTAACAGTTTTTAATATATCCAGTGTTATAAGCTGTAATTCGCGTAGTTCATCGTCAGATAAACGCTTTACCGATTTTTGAAGCTCGCGACTTACTGTGGGAATACCTGAAAATTTTTTTATAATTTTTTTAAATTTATTTATAGTGCGGCTAATAAGATTTTTAATATTACCGATAATACTGTTTGGTAATCGCTTAATGTAAACACAGGTAAGATATTTTTTAAAAGCAGAGCGATTATCTTTTGCCGAG
>JBGVDY010000404.1:0-3971 GCA_045119585.1 Acutalibacteraceae bacterium
AAAAAAATGTCTTGACGACAATGTATATAAAACGCTCAAGGAAAATTGCGAGCGCGAAGGTCAAAATATAATGGGTGTCAGAGAGTATTGCGAAATGCTGATTAAAAAATATAACAACCTTAATTTCAAGGGGTGATAAGAATGACAAAGCCAAAGGTAAGCATTGTCGTACCTGTTTACAATACCGAAAAATATTTAAATAGATGTTTGGAATCATTAGTAGAACAGACTCTTAAAGAAATTGAAATTATTATTGTTGATGACGGCTCAAAAGAAACTTGCGCTTTGCTTTGTGACGAACTCGCAAACTCGGACATTAGAATTAAAGTAATTCACAAGAAAAACGGCGGCTTAGGATATGCCAGAAATACCGGTATTGAAGCGGCAAGCGGCGAATACGTGGGCTTTGTCGATTCGGACGATTATATAGAACCCGTAATGTATGAAAGGCTTTATGAAGCAGCAACCCAAAATAATGCCGAACTTGCAATTTCCGGTATTTGTTTTGTTGGTGGTAATACATTTTCCCAAACTGATGATATTATTAAAAAATCTTATTTTGAAAAAGACACTGTTTTTGAAAATGAACAAATTAAAGATTTGCTTTTAGGCGTTATAGGCGCATTACCAAGTGAGCCTGATGACTCTCGCTACGGGGTCAGCGTTTGTAAAAATATTTTTAAAATGGATTTAATTAAAAATAAAGACCTTAAGTTTTTGTCTGAAAGGGAAATATTATCCGAAGACACATTGTTTATGGTGGATTATATCAAGAATATCACTTGTGCGGTTGGTGTTAGTGGTGCATACTATTGCTATTGCCGAAATGATGATTCACTTTCAAAATCATATAACAGCACCCGTTTTGAAAGAAGCATAGTATTTTTAAATGAACTTGAAAAACAAATAGAAAATACTGTTTCGAAGCAGGAATATAAAATTTATTTAGATAGGTTAATCCAAGGTTTTGGAAGAATTTTATGCTCACAAGAAATTGTACATGCAAGAGATAATAAAATAAAATTTACCGTTTTGAGAAAACGGCTTAAAGAAATTTGTACACACGAAAAAATTAAGGACGTTTTAAAAACGTATCCGTGGTATAAATTACCTGTAAAACAGGCAGCATTTGCATTTGCAATGAAATATAAACTTTTTTTATTGCAAAAAATTATGGTACTACTCAGGGATAGATAAGGGGGCAAGGTTATGCTTTTTTCGGTAATCGTTCCGATATATAATATTGAAAAGTATATAAGAAGATGTATCGATAGCGTACTTTCGCAGTCGTTTACCGATTGGGAGCTAATCTTGGTTGATGACGGTTCTCCCGATAATTGCCCTTTGATTTGTGATGAATACGCAAAACTAGACCCTAGAATAAAGGTTATACATAAAGAGAACGGTGGTCTTGTAAGTGCAAGACAAGCGGGTATTCGTGTAGCATGTGGAGATTATGTTTTTAATCTTGACGGTGATGATGCAATATATCCCGATGCACTTGAAAGCGCACAAAAAATAATTAACGACACAAATGCGGATATAGTTTCTTTTTCTTATAACTGTTACATAAACGGTGAAATCGGTGAAGTCATTCAAGACGTGGTACCCGAAGGCTTATAT
Source organism: Acutalibacteraceae bacterium (assembly GCA_045119585.1). Classification (GTDB taxonomy): domain Bacteria; phylum Bacillota; class Clostridia; order Oscillospirales; family Acutalibacteraceae; genus UBA737. Next base: position 1,624 of record JBGVDY010000404.1, read on the forward strand.
AATAAATCGCAAATTGAAGAGCATATTTATCCAAAACTTTTGTGTGATGAAAACATGATGCATTTATTTTATTTTTTGTGGGGAAAGGCAATAAAGCGCGAGCTTTTGATTTCACACCAACTTGCAGTAAATCCCGCTATTTCTTTAGGCGAAGATTTAAGCTGTGTCGTTCCGTGTTTTCTTAGTGCACAATCGGTTTATATGAGCCGAAAATCCGTATATCTTTACACAATTCGAAATGATTCCATTTCGACCGATTTTAAAACGAATCAACTCACCCAAATAGGGGACGTCATTGCGGGACTTCGTACTTTAAATAGCGAAAAGATAAAGGATTTTGATGAGCAAATCTCACGTTATTCCTGTTTTATGTGTTTTGCAATTTTGGCAGCAGCGGCAGAGGGTAATCATTTTAGTTCTATAAAAAAAATAAAGTATCTTATAAAAAACTCCGTACATAATACTGAAATTAAAAAAGCTTGCTTTAAAAACGTCACTAAAAAAAGCAGTATTGCTATTTTTTTAATGAAAAAACAAGCTATTAGATTAGCGTTTTATTTTCTTTACGTATGTAAAGAAATAAAACGATTGAAAAGGGGCAAAAAAGGTGAATAAAGCGCCAAAAATATCTCTAATAATGAGTGTTTATAACGGTGAAGATTATTTAAAAGAAGCGATTGAAAGTGTCTTGTCTCAAACCTTTACCGACTTTGAACTTATAATAATAAACGATTGTTCAACCGACAGCACAGCTTAAATATTGCGTGAATTTGAGACTAACGACTCTAGAATAAAGGTGCACACAAACCAAATTAATTTACGTTTGCCTTCTTCTTTAAACAAGGCGTTAAGCTTAGCGCAGGGTAAATATATTGCACGAATGGATGCTGATGATATTTGCCTGCCGCAAAGACTTGAAAAGCAGTATAACTTTATGGAAAACAACCCCGATATAGCACTTTCTTCTTGCCGTTTTATGACCCTTAAAAACGGAGTAGTCTCTTCCGGTGGGTGTGGCGGAAAAAATGATTCGGATTCTATTAAGGCTTTACTTTTAGTGACAAATCCGATTCTTCATCCCGGTATTATTGCAAAGGCTGAAGTAATAAAATCGCTTGGATATGATAAAAACTTCACTTGCACTGAAGATATAGAATTATGGTCAAGGTTTTTAATGTCAGGGTATAAGGTGGAAATTTTATCTGAATATCTTATGATTTACCGCCTTCACGATAAACAAATTACCGAAACCACGCTTGAAAAACAAAAAGGCGAAGTTATTGCCGTTGAGAAGAGCTATTTTGAAAAGTTTCTTCGTGTTATGAATAAGACGCAGGAAGATTTTTATATAAACGGTATCTATTTTAGAAAAGATATTGATATTAATAAATTTTGTGAGTTTTATAAATGGGCAAAATCGGTTAATAAAAAAACAAAAACATTTGATAAGGAAAGTTTGAATTATGCTTTCTTTGAAATTTTGGCAGAGTATAAAAGAAAAGGAATTACTAAAATAAACCTTATAAAAGCGATGCTTTCGTTCGGAATAGTATTTCTTGCAAAAGAGATTCCTGCACGTAAAAAAAGAGCGCGCACCGACGGACTTAAGTGCATTGATGCTGCAAAAAGTATTGGACTTGTGCAAACCGGCGGAACTTTAGAATTTCCGATTTTTTCAAAAAGATGAATTTAGGAGCTTGAAATATGCAAATATTTGAACATCCACATGCAATTATAATTATTTTTACAGTAAGCTTTATACTTCTTGGTGCTTTTGGTATATATTTTGCATCAAAGGGTTTAAAAACAGCAAATGGTACCACCAAAAGCGATTTCACATCAATAAGTAAAATAGAAAACGATTTTAAAAGATTGGGAAAACAATGTGTTGACAGAAGTATTCTTTATATTAGCGTTTCTGCCGATGACCCGCGTGATTTGTATTCACAATCGGATATTTTGGCCGAAATAAAGTCTATTTTACTTTCAACCTTTGTAAGTGATGAAAGTGAAATTTCAATATATGATGAAAAAAACTTTATAGTTATTGCAAATTGGGATATAGATACTTCACAGGAAAATATAGAAAACTGCCAAAGTGAATTAAATAAATGCCTTTTAAAACACAGTGCGTTAAATACCGTTAATATTAGAATAGGGTTATATTTTGCACTTGGTACACAGGTGACGTTTGAACAGGCTATCAATCGTGCAAAACAGGCTTGCACACTTGCAAGGAATAAAAAACTCTCCTACGTACAATGGGATTCAAGCAGTGGAAAGGCACTTGAAAACAAAATTAAAATAGAAAATAATATCGAAAAGGAAATTGATAATAACCACTTTTT
>JBGVDY010000405.1:0-1002 GCA_045119585.1 Acutalibacteraceae bacterium
ATGCAATAACACCAAACACTAAGGCTATTATTGTAAATTCTCCAAATAATCCTACAGGCGTTGTTCTTTCAGAAGATACAATTATAGAGTTAGCTTCTTTACTTAATAAAAAACAACAAGAATACGGCAAAAATATTTTTATTATATGTGATGAGCCATATCGTGAATTAGCTTATGGTGTAGAAGTTCCTTATATACCAAATTATTATAATAACACTATAGTTTGCTATTCTTACAGTAAATCATTGTCTTTACCCGGTGAGCGTATAGGTTATATTTTTGTGTCCCCTAATATTGATAACTGTAATAAAGTATATGCCGCAGTTTGCGGCGCAGGTAGAGCGTTAGGCTTTGTTTGTGCGCCAAGTCTTTTGCAGTTTACGGTAAAGGATTGTGTTGACTTAACGGGTGACGTTACAGCTTATAAGAAAAATCGCGATTTACTTTATAACGCGCTTACCGAATACGGTTATATTGCCGCTAAACCGGATGGTGCATTTTATCTATTCATAAAATCTCCTGAACCTGATGCAAACGCTTTTTGCGAAAGAGCCAAAAAGTATGATTTATTATTAGTTCCAAGTGATTCATTCGGCTTTGAAGGATACGTTAGAATAAGCTATTGTGTATCATATAGCCAAATTGAAAAATCATTACCTTACTTTAAAAAGTTGATAGAAGAATATAAGTAAATTGAAGCACCTTGAATTTGTTTTTCAAGGTGCTTTTTTATAATAAAATTGTAGATTTTTAATGTGCTAAAAACTTTTTTTAAAAAATATGTAATATGTATTGACTTTTGTGTCTAATTAGTTATAATGAAAGCAAATAAAATAAACTTTCGCACTTGATTGTGGGGTCGATGTCATGAAAAATGTCAGAAACAAACCCGATTTCGTAAACTTCACCGATGATAACACAACAGTTTTTGAAGATGAATTTTTAAGGCGACATAAATCGTCCGTTGAAAATGGCTCATTTTTTAAAAACGTTTTTTATCTT
>JBGVDY010000406.1:0-6217 GCA_045119585.1 Acutalibacteraceae bacterium
TTAATTTTAAAAGTTCTTTTAACTTTTCGGCATTGCGTACATCCTGTTCGCTTTCTATTTGCTGTTTTAATATGGTGGCTTTTGATTGTAAATCCTTAATTTCGGCGGTTAACAGTTCGGTTGTTTGCTTAGCCTTTTTAATAGATTCTTCGGCAGAAAGTGATTTTTCAAGTTCCTCATTTAACTGCTTTTGAAGTCTTAAATTTTTATCGTAAATACCGGTTTTGCCACTTTTGGACATAAGCTCGAACTTAGCAGCCGATAAACGCTCGTAAACCTTGTCGAAGGAAACTACTTCGTCACCTGTTAATGCAATGTTTGAAAGTTTGCCGTTAAGCTCGCCGGCGGCTAAGTTATTGCTTTCGGGAAAACCAAATTGACCAATAAAAATACTGCGTTCAAACGCCATAGGTGAAAGACCGAAAAGATTTATTCCTATATCGGCGCCAACTGCCTCCCGGGTTCCTAATCCTAAATCTAAAAGAGTTACTTTATCGGTAGAGTTGGAACTGCCGAAAATACGTTCTATACGGTAATTACGACCTCCGTTTTCAAAATCAATACTTCCTGCCATAACGCTGTTATCCCAAGGGGTATACTTTTTGCGCAAGTTTTTACTTAATTGCGCGCTTGAGCGTTCGGTGCCGTAGAACATCATTTTGACGAAGTTCATAATTGTGGTTTTGCCGTTCTCATTATCGCCATATATTATATTGAAATTTTCATTAAAATCTAAATTTAAATTTTTAATACCGCCAAAAGCGGAAATGTGAAGCGCATTAATTTTCATTGTATTTCACCTCGCCGCCAAATGCTTTAAGACCCAATTTTAAAGCGGTTTTTAAATCTTCGTTTTCGGGATCTTCTTTAATTTTGTTAAGCATATTTTTTACAAAAACACCTTTGAGTGAAGCTTCTTTTGAAAGTAATTCGTAGTCGATTTTATACTCGGTTGAGTCCTTTAGTTTTACAAAATACAGCTTGTTGGAAAGTCGGGCAGTAAGCTCGGCTAAATTTATTTCGGCATTCTCGGGAATACTACCTATTAACTCTATTTTATAAAGGTTATCAGCAAAGCTTTGGTATTTATCACTAAGTGTTTTTAAAACAAAGTCTGCAATATTTTCAATATCGGTAATGTCAATTTTTTCGTGAATGTGTTGTCTTTTAGAAACGGTAATAAACTTTAAATCGGCGTTACCTTTGCTAATTTCGCCTAAATAAACACCTTTTTGGTCAAGCTCATCAAAGCCTTGACCTTCGGGGCATCCGCTGTAGGCAAAGCTTGTGTTTTCTATTTTTCCAATAGGTGTGCATTTGTGAACGTGACCTAATGCAATATAGTCCATACCGCTATTCTTAATAAAGCGTGGAGTGATAGCGTTATAGTCCGAGTTCAAGTCACTTTTAAGCTCGCCGTGTTGTACCATTATATTTATATACTCGGTGGAGATGTTTGTAATAGAGAATGTTTCCTCACCTTGTAGATGAGTGTTTACGAACGACCTTCCATAAACACGGGTGTTTATATCATCAAACGTGATTTGGGTATCGTTTTCAGGTAAAACATAAAGATTTTCGGGTAAATTATCCGCCGTAAAGGGCGAATTTGCGTTGAGTGGGTCGTGATTGCCACCACAGTATACTACCTTTATAGGTGCTATAGCTTTTATTTTTTCTATAACCGGCTTAGAAAAGGCGGAATCTACAGTTTCGCTGTCAAAAAGGTCGCCCGCAATTGCGACAATTTGCACGTTCTCACTTACGGCTAAATCCATTATATTTTCAAATGTTATAAGAGTTTCAAAGCGTCTACTATCGGCATTTGCACCTAAAAACGAATCTTGGGCGCCTATATGAATATCTGCACAATGCAAAATTTTTACACTATTCACTAATACACATCCTTAATTTGCAAACTATATATTATATAATATCATATTACAATATATTTTTCAATTAAAAATAAAGCCTTTTAAATTGACTTTAGCGCTTTTATGTGTTAAAATATTCTTATTAATAAAAAAAGAGGTGCGCAAATGGAAAAAGATAATTTTAATGATTTATTTTTTGACGCAATTTTAACCCTTAAAACACGTGAAGAACTTTATAAGTTTTTTAGTGATGCTTGTACCCCTAAGGAGATTTCTGCTATAGCTCAACGCTTTGCAGTGGCAAAAATGCTTAACGAAAAGCAGGTTTATAATGATATTGTTAAAACTACAGGCGCATCTACTGCCACAATAAGTCGTGTAAACCGTTCTATTAACGAAGGGTTTGAACTTGCTTTTTCGAGGCTTAAATAATGTACGATAATTTTTCATTGGTTTACGATGGTCTAATGTATGATGCCGATTATAAAAAGCGTACGGCGTATTTATTAAAGCTTTTTAAAAAATACGGCAAAAAGCCTACGTTGTTATTAGACGTTGCTTGCGGTACGGGTGGCTTTTCTAACGAGTTAGCACAAAACGGTATTGAGGTTATCGGTATAGATATGTCCGAAGATATGCTGTCGGTTGCGCGTGAAAAGTCGGCGGAACTGGGTTTAGATATTTTATATCTTTGCCAAAAAGCAGAAGAGCTTGATTTGTACGGTACTGTGGACGGTGCAGTTTGCTGTTTTGACAGTTTAAACCATATAACCGATTACAGTAATTTTTGTAAAGCAATTGATAGGGTATCACTTTTTTTGGAGCCTGATAGCTTATTTATATTTGACCTTAACACTCAATATAAGCATAAGTGCGTCCTTGGAGATAACGTTTTCGTTATTGAAAAGGATGACGTTTATTGTGTATGGGCAAATAAATATAAAGAGAAAAATTCGATAGTGGATGTAAGCCTTGACTTTTTCTTGGAAGAAGACGGGCTTTACGAGCGCTTTTCGGAGCAGTTTTCCGAAAGGGCGTACAGTAGTGATGAAGTGGCAGCCGCATTAAAGAACGCAGGACTTCAAATAGTAGCAATTTTTGATGATTTAACCGAAAATCCGCTTGAAAGCAATAGCGAGAGAGCGATTTACGTTACAAGAAAGGTAAAATAATGGGAAAGCTTATAAGATGTATAACAAGCGAAGGTGCGGTTATGATGTCGGCGGTAGACAGTACCGATATTGTAGCCTTTGCCGAGCAAACGCATAAAACTTCTGCAGTTGCAACTGCCGCTTTAGGCAGAATGCTTACTGCTGCTTCTATGATGGGTAATATGCTTAAAGGTAAGGATAACACCATTTCGCTTAAAATAGATGGCGGCGGTCCTTTAGGTGCTATGACCGTTGCGGCAGATTCTACGGGTAACGTTCGTGGATACGTGACTAACCCGATTGTAGAAATACCTTTAAAGCCTAACGGAAAGCTTGACGTTTCGGGCGCAGTTGGCAGAGATGGTAGTTTGTTTGTAGTTAAGGATTTAGGTATGAAAGAGCCTTATAACGGTTTTGTGCCGATAGTTTCGGGCGAGATTGCCGAAGATATTACTTCCTATTACGCTACCAGTGAACAAATTCCAACAGTTTGCGCATTGGGTGTGCTTGTTAATCCTGATTTAACGGTTAAAAAAGCAGGCGGATATATTTTACAGCTTTTACCCTTTACCGAAAACGAGATTATTGAAAAAATTGAAAATAATTTGGCGCGTGTAAAACCGGTAACGCAGCTTTTGGACGAAGGTAAGGATATTGAAGATATTGTACGTGACGTATTAGAAGGCTTTGACGTTGAAGTAATATATGAAGAACAGGTTGCATATAAATGTAAATGTTCAAGGGAAAAAGTTGAAGCCACCCTTAAGAGTATAGATCCAAAAGAGCTTGAAAGTATGTGTGAGGATTTACCACAAATAGAGGTAAAATGCCATTTTTGCAATACTGATTATGTCTTCTCGAAAGAAGAAATAAAAAAATTTGAAAAAAAGTAAAAAAAATTAAAAATTTTGCTTGACAAATGCAATCTATTGTGATAATATATTGCTTGTCGCCGGTGAGTTGCCAATGGCAAGCCAGCGCGGTCATCGTGGGAGCATAGCTCAGCTGGGAGAGCATCTGCCTTACAAGCAGAGGGTCACAGGTTCGAGCCCTGTTGTTCCCACCATGTGGCCTGGTAGTTCAGTTGGTTAGAACGCTAGCCTGTCACGCTAGAGGTCGTGGGTTCGAGCCCCATCCAGGTCGCCATTTGCCTCTGTAGCTCAGTCGGTAGAGCAGGGGACTGAAAATCCCCGTGTCGTTGGTTCGATTCCGACCGGAGGCACCATTTATATGCGGATTTAGCTCATCTGGTAGAGCGCCACCTTGCCAAGGTGGAGGTAGCGAGTTCGAGCCTCGTAATCCGCTCCAAGGGTGCTTGAAAAAGCACCCTATTTTTAAAACTAAATAAGGCACCATAGCCAAGCGGTAAGGCAGAGGTCTGCAAAACCTTTATGCCCCAGTTCAAATCTGGGTGGTGCCTCCATCTTGAATCACCCCTCAAATCTGAACCATTAATGTTCAGTTGAAGGGTGATTCATTTTTTTATTACTAGTATTTGTGCGGCTTTAAGCCGCATTTTTTATTTTATCTAATGCTACACGTATAATCAAAACTCTTGAAAATTCAAGGTGATTAATATATTTTCTTTCGTTTTATGAACCTGTTGTGTTCGATTTGCTATTTGCACGCTTTTCAAGCCGTTCATAATAGGCTGCTTCATAGGCAGAAGGTGTCATATACCGCAGTACAGTATGTGGGCGGACCTCATTATAGTGAAGTGTGTATTCGCTTACGGCTTGTCTGAATTCCAGTTCTGTGCGGAATTGTATATGATATAATTTTTCTGCCTTTAAGGTTTTAAAAAATGCTTCAACGATCGAATTATCATAAGGCATACTTGCTCTGGAAAATGATTGCTGAACGCCTAACTCTTTTAAGTATTTCATGTAGGTTTTTGAAGTGTAGTTGGCGCCTTGATCACTATGAAATAATAAGTCGGTTGGTTTCCTATTCTCATACGCCTGTTTAAAAGTGCATTTAGTTAGGTGGGTGGAGTTAGATGTTGACACTTTGCATCCAACGATTTTTCGTGAGTATAGATCAAGGATGATACAAATATAGAATTTTTTATCATTCACATTGAACTGCGTAACATCTCCTGCCCAGACTTGATTAGGACGTGAAACTTCGAACTTTTGGTTGGAAATGATTAATTTTCTGTCTTGAGCTTGGTCATAGAGCTTTTTTGCGCCACCCCTTGATGAGAACAAATCGTTTTCGTGCATGATTCTTGCCACCGTGTTACGTCCTATTATATATCCCTGCTGTTTGAGTATGTAATGTATTTTATCAGCACCATAAGTGCGATTACTTTCTTCAAATATCTTTTGGATAATAGGTAATAGTTCCGCATGACGCTGAGCGGCGAGAGTGTTGCCGTTTTTGTTTCGCAGAGTGTGGTTGAAATAACTTCCTTTATCTACTTGTAGTGCTTTGCATGTTAAAGTTATGCTATATCCAAATTTTTCAAGCATACATTTAACTGCTTCATACCGTTCACTTAAGGGAGCACTCACCGTGCAAGGGGAGGCCCATAGAATCTGTATCATTTTTTCTTGTTGTTCGCATTTTTGCTTAAGGTCATTGTAATCTCTCATATTAACTTGTTTTGTGCTTTTGGGCTTTCGTTCGTATTCTTTAATCCAAGTAGTTAATGTGCTACGCGCAACGCCGGTTTCGTTTGAAATTTCAGTAATGGTTTTACCGGTGAAATACATCTCTATTATTTTCTTTTTCTCTTCTTCTGAGTAAACCTTTTTCATGTTTTAACCTCCTTAAAATGATGTTTGGGGAGGAAAAATATTACCCACTACTATTGTACAACATTTCAAGAGCGCACTCGCCCCTTTAAAATCGTTATTTTTTGATCCTTTGGAAATAGAGCATAAATACAGTTTTTTAAGCTTTATAGTAAAGACATAAAAATGGTAAAAACAGGTAGATTAATGTCGAATAATATGCTATAATATCATAGGTGATTGTATAATTTCTTCGGAGGATATATCTATGAAATGTGAAACATATTATTTGAATTTATTATATGGTAGAGGAAACTTTTATAGAAACATTAATAGCTACTTAAAGCTAAATGATGGTAGCGGTTATTAAAAAGTTGCTTTATTGTGTAACGCAAAACCTGTTTATAAAAAGGCGATTGGTTATGACAATATGTTTGCTCAGCATTTCTGAGGT
>JBGVDY010000407.1:0-1249 GCA_045119585.1 Acutalibacteraceae bacterium
TCGCTTTCAGCTTCATTAGAAGCAACTTCTGCGCCCTTTATAATGATGCCGTCTTTAAATACCGAAAGCATACCTTCGAGTATAATTACAAAACCACGACCACCCGCATCAACTACGCCTGCCTTCTTTAAAACAGGAAGAAGTTCGGGAGTTTCGTCTAAAGCTTTTTTAGCGCCTTCAATAGCGTATTCAAAAATCGCTAATTCATCCTTGCCTTGGGAAAATGCTTCGGTAGCGTATTCACTAGCCACTCTTGCTACTGTTAAAATTGTACCCTCGGTAGGCTTCATAACAGCCTTATAAGCCGCCTCAACACCAAATACAAATGCATTCTTGATATTTTCAGGGGTTACAAATTCATCATTTCCAATACCCTTTGCAAAACCACGGAAAAGTAACGATGTAATAACACCAGAATTACCACGCGCACCGCGAAGCAATGCCGAAGAGTTAACAGCTGCCACTTTACCTGCAGTTTCGCCGCTTAATTTTTCAAGTTCACGTGCTGCATTTGAAAGTGTCATAGACATATTAGTACCAGTATCACCGTCTGGCACAGGGAAAATGTTAAGGTCGTCAACTGCTTTGCGGTGGTTAGCAATATTATTTGCCGCAGAAATCCACGCATCACGCAATAAGTCACCGTTTATCAAAATCTTACACTCCTTCTAAATAAAGACACAGAATAAGGCAATTATTCCTTAATGTCGTCAATCTTTACGATTACTTTATCAACCGTAATGCCGGTTGCTTCTTTAACTACATAAGTAACCTTTTCGGTTATACTTTCAGCTATAGCACTAATGTTCATACCATAGCTTACTATAATATGAAGCTCCACCGAAATAGAATCGGTATTGCCTATAACCTTGATACCGGTTTCAACCTTATCTTCTTTAGAAAATTTATTGAACACAAACTGCTTGCTAGAACTCGGTACCATACCTACAACACCAAAGCAAGAAACAACTTCATTGCCAATAAGCTTTGAAAGATACTGTTCCGATAAAACTATTTTACCTAATCTGGTTTCATAAGCTATCATAAAAACACTCCTAATTCTTCTTAATTTTATATGAGTCAATTGAAAAATAAATATCACTAAGAGAAGCTACATCTAAGTTTTCAATATTTTCATTGCAGAAAAGAACGCCCGTACGGTAACAAACCGGAATAATCGGCATATCGTTTTGCAAGGTTACCGCCACGTCACTAATAGAATTTTTACCCTTATAAAAATTCTTTATAA
>JBGVDY010000408.1:0-16451 GCA_045119585.1 Acutalibacteraceae bacterium
TTGTTCAGGTGTTGCAATACCGCTCCAAAGTGCCAAGAAACCTGACCAACAGCCCAATCTTTGAATAAGACAATCCCAGTTTCGCGGAGCGCCCGAATGCATTTTTTGATTAGGGTCAACAGGTAACAAATTCAAATCGACACTATAATACATACCGTCTTTTTCGTCATAGCAATGTGTTCTTATTGCATCAAGCAACTCAACCGATTGCTTTTTGTAAACCGATACATCAACGCCCAACAAATCACCTATATAACACAAAGCCAAAAGTTCTTTATACATAAAGCAGTTAAGCAGTATCGACCCCGAACTTCTATAGGGTCTATAATATGTACAAGGGTCGTTATCAACACCTATAGCGGCATCACAAATCCAAAAGAACAAACCAGTTGCCTCGTGGCGACATCTATCATTATAGTAATCAATAAAATTACACAGCTTTGAAAAATACGGTCTTAACCACTCTGCATCGTTGTTATACTTTTTAACAATAAAAGCAGCGTGTTGAGCCAAGCATGGCTTATGTATATTAGTTTCGCCCCATTTTTCATAATCTTCTCTAGATAGTCCGGGATACTGATATACGGGCACTCTTCCCTTGCTATCCATTATATTTAAAGAGTTTAAAATACAACCTTTTTCATACTCTTTAATATCCTCGGTGACAAACTGACTGAGTGCTATATTGGTAAGCCAGCTATCCCAATCCCAAAGAGTATTGTTGTATACACTTCCGGGAACTATAAATTTATACGCTAAATTCTCTTTAGGTTCACGGAACATTTTTTTATAATTTTTTAAAGCGTAATCTAAAATTATATTCGAAGGCATAATTTTAACCCCTTAATTTTGCTTCTTTGCCTCTTCAATTTGCGCAATTAAATATCTGCCAATTTCGCACAAATACTTATTAGTTGCAAGTAAAAGTTCCTTTGGTTTGCCCTTATAAAAAGCATCGGTTTCAAAGGTGAAGTCCCCCTGATAATCAATTTCAGCCAACGCTTTGCACATAGCAATAAAATCAATTTTTTCCATAAATGGTGCTGTGTGCTTGTCTGCTTTATAATCGGTATCGTGAACATGAAGCGCTTGTAAACGCTTGTTACCCATTTGACGTATAAACTCAGGAATATCAGCATTCATAAGTGATACGTGACCAATATCAAGACAACCTACAATCCATTCGCTATCAATAGCATCAAGATACTTGTTAAATTCCCAAGCACGAGAACAAGTGCTATCACTAGGTACCTTATTGCCGTTATACCACTGCCACATATTTTCACAAGCAACCTTTATACCAAACTTTTCGCAATAAGGAATAAGCGACTTGTAAAATTCAATATTCATTTCAAATAATTCATCAGGGTGTTCAGCGTGAATTAAGTGCTGTTTTGGATGAACAACAATTATCTTAGCACCTAAAATTGAAGCAACTTCCATAGCACGAACAATTTTTTGAAAGATTACCTTATCCTCTTCCTCTTTGCCCGTGCTTGATGGGAAAGGTGCGTGCGACTGATTACATACAATACCTATCGAATCGGCATATTCACGCATTTCCTTTGCGATTTCCACATAATCGGGACTATTAAATAAATATTCTTCATTTCTTGTAAGTTCAAAAAGTGAAATATCATAAGCGTCAAAACCCGCATCGGCTATCATTTTAATAGCTTCTTTTTCGGGAAGTTTATTGCAATACCATTGTGTCAAATTTGAAAGTAACATAATTTATTCTTCCTTTTAAAATTCTATTTCCATACCATCATAAGAAGTCACAAAGCCTTCTTTTGCGGCAATCGGTTCAAAATCATCATAGCAAGCGTTAAGGCCGTTATGAGAGAAATGATTAAGAATTACAGTTGTGTTTTTATCAATCAATTTTTCTTTAAACATTCTATCACGACATACAATATTGCGGCCCAAGCACATATGCGCGTGATAATTCAACTCTTCGTATGCGCCTTCGGTACAGTCGAGTGAAACCACATCAAAATACATTTTGTTTTCAATCATATATTCCCAGGTTTCTTCGAGGAATATATCCGTATCGTGCGCGTAAAGAACGGTCTTATCACCATCCGAAATAGCATAAATATAAGGATTTTCAGTACCGTGATAAGCTTTAAGCGCAGTTACGGTATACTTTTCAACTTTGAATGGTTCAAAGGGTTTTACTTCAATAAAATTAAGATGTTTGAAAACACCCTCAGGTAAATCTGCCATCTTTTTACCGATATCCACGCTGCCGTATAAATTAAATTTATAATCGGGTGCGGGGTGAGAAATACCTGCTCTAAAATAACGAAGGTCTATAAGATAAAAGTGGTCGAAATGCTCGTGCGTAATAATACAGTTGTGAATATCGTGCAAATTTATGTTGTTATTAAGACAATGGTAATATGTATCACACGGAAAATCAATAAGCAAACTGTCATCAATTATAGCCTGCGACCTACTACGAATATTTTTTCCTTTGCGTTCCATAGCTTTATGGCAATTTTCGCAATCGCAAAACATTGCAGGAAAGCCTTCTGCCGCTGCAGTGCCAAGATATTTAAGTTTCATAATACTTCCCCTTACGTATAACCTTTAGTTAAAATTCTTCCGATATTGTGTAGGTGTAATTCCCACTTTTGCTTTAAATAGACTAGTGAAATAATGCGGATTTTGATATCCAATAAATTCAGCAATTTCAAAAATTGATTTTTTTGTGTGCTGTAAAAGAGAACGCGCTATTTGTATTTTATTATTTATTTGGTAATCATACGGTGTTGTGCCGAACTCGCGTTTAAAAAGCTTCAGACAGTAGTCAGGTGAGCGGAATATAAGATTAGCAAGCTCGGTATTGCTTATAATACGCTCGCTGTTCTCATCCAAATAATTTTTCATTAAAACTGCCTCGTCGCTTTTTTGGGCGTCCTTATTAAGCACATATAATTTATGCAAAATTTCAAAATACAAGCTTGCAAGTTTATACTGTTTTTCGCTTTCGGGTATATCAGCATAAGATATTTTAATTATGCTTTTAAATAAACCCTCTAAAGAAGGCGCGGAAAATACCAATTGACTATCTAACGAAAACTTTGTAATCAAGGTTTGTGCTAAACTACCGGATAAATTCATAAAATACTTTGCCCACGGATTATTGGGGCTAGCATAGTATTCGTGATTAATGCCTGCAGGAAGAATGTAAATATCTCCCTCTTTTACAGCAATTTTTTTATTGTTAATAAGAAGCGTTCCCTCACCCTTAAAAACATATTCAATTATGGTCACACTTGGTTTATTTCTAACGTAACGATGGTTTTTATCGCATATTGAAACACCTGTCATCAATATATTTATTGGAGATTCATTTTCAATAACAGAGAAATATTTAATTGTTTCCTTCAATTAAAATCACCCACTTTAATCGGTAATGTTTGCTGCGATTTCAATTCTGGTCGACTCGTTTTCGTATTTAAGCGACCTGATATTTAAACCTATTTTCATTAGAGCAGTACCGGAGTATAAATTCTCACGTTGGGTTCCGTCAATTATAACTCGATACATAAGTTTTTCGTCTAAACCTTTAAATTTTTGAATAATCGGTTTATAATCAATATTCGATTTCTTTTGTACTATAACAGCCAAGGAATTCAACTTGTCTATTGATACAAACTGCCAAGCGATATATCTTCCTTGGTTAGAAGTCAAACGATAATAATCCCCTTTTCTTATTAAGTCGCAATATTTTTTATAAAATGCGGTTTCACTTGCCAAAAATTCAATTTCTTCTTGTGTGAGTTTTGTTAAATCAAGTTCAAAACCGTAAGTACCCGCCATTGCAACGTTTGAACGAGTTTTAAAAGGTGTATCACGCCTTGTTATATGATTTGGAGATTCAGTAACGTGTGAACCCATTGAGATAATCGGATAACAAAACGATGTGCCATACTGAATATTTGCTCGCTCAATTGGGTCGGTATTATCGCTTGCCCAAATTTGCGGACTGTAATAAAGCATACCGCAGTCGAATCTTCCGCCACCGCTGGCACAACTTTCAATAAGCAAATCCGGATAACGTTCGTATAATCTTTCAAGAAGGTTATATACACCCAAAATATATTTGTGAAGAACTTCGCTTTGGTCCCCTGCTGAATAAGCGTGAGAATAAACATCGGTCAAATAGCGGTTGAAATCCCATTTAATATATTCAATATTATTATTATCTAAAATTTGAGACATCATACCAAAAATACCGTCAACAGCTTCTTGGTTTGACATATCAATAACCCATTGCTTTCTACCAAGCACACCCTTTCTGTTTGGCGCCTGTAAAACCCATTCAGGATGTGCACGATAAAGATTGCTGTTTTCGGAAATACACTCAGGCTCAAACCAAAGACCAAACTTCATACCAAGTGCATTTATATCATCAATAAGTTTGCTAAGCGGACAACCAAGTTTTGCTTCATCAACAAACCAGTCGCCAAGTGAAGAATTATCTCCGTTTCTATTTAAGAACCAACCGTCGTCCAAAACAAAGGTGTCAACACCGATTGCTTTCGCCTGTTTGGCAATTGCTAAAAGTTTTTCGGCTGTGAAATTAAAATAGGTTGCTTCCCAGTTGTTTATTAGAATCGGTCTTTGAGCATCGGCATATTTACCTCTGAAAAGATTTTTTCTAATAATATTATGATAATTGTGGCTAAGCTTCGAAAAACCCGAATTGCTAAAACTATGTATAACTTCGGGAGCTTGGAAAAATTCTCCGTTTTTAAGTGTAAATCGGAAATTTTCAGGGTTGACACCCATTACAAAACGGGTTGTATCAATTGCCGTTTTTTCCATTGAAGCTGTAAAATTACCGCTATACACAAATGCTGCGCCATAACATTCACCAACAGTTTCATCGCAATTCTTAGAACAAAAAATAACAAAAGGATTGCATTGATGACTTGAAGAACCCCTACGGCTTTCAGCAGTAAGTTTCAAATTTTCTAATGATGTGCGGTGGAAATCACGCTCTGCAAAAGGTTTACCATCAAAAGATACAAAATCAAACTTATCTTCATAATTATCAAGACAAGTGGATAACACTGCTTCAAGCACAACATCTTGCCCCGTTTGATTCTCAATTCTTACCGAACGGGCAATAATATCATTTTCCTCAAAAACAGTATATAAAAGATAAACTCTTAAATCGTAAACCTTATCTTTTAAGCAAATTTCAACCGATTGTGACTTACCGTCATTATCGTGTAGTGCGGGTAAATCCTTAAGCTTTGGCTTTTTATCAACATAGTTTGCGCTTTCAAATCTTAAATCGCATACCGAAGAGCCATCCGCCCAACGAACTTTTAACGGTGTCGTTCTGAAGTCCCCGTTACCGTATGCCGAATATTCAAGCGGACAAACGTTGGGAGATAATTCCCTGTTGCGTCCGTCGTAAGAAAGCGGAGTCAACGTTTGATAACCCCATTTTCCTAATTCTAAAGCACTTGAATCATCCAAACGGTTACCGTAATACAAATGAGCAAGGCAATTATTCTCATTTACCGCCATTTGATATGTAGTATTTTTTGTGTTTAATGTAATAATATTTTCTTTTATTAAAACCGACATAAAGGCCTCGCAAAAATCTATTTATTATATAACCATATGCTTTGTAAGGTTTTACCCTTACAAAGCATATTTTTTAACCTGTAATACCTACTCTATCTATACTTTCTATAAACCAATGCTGAATTATCATATAAACAATAAGCATCGGCACAATAAAAAGTACACACCCCGCCATAAGATAGCCTATACCTTGCGGGTCACGAGCACTTAAAATAATGTGGTACTTGCTACCCAGTGTTTGCGGTAACTGTACAACTTGACTTGCAAGCGGAAAATCCTCACTCATATACATTCCCGAAAGCAAGGAATCGTTCCAATGCCAAATCATTGAGAATACAGTTACAGTAAGAATAACTACACCCGAGCTTGGCAAAGCGATTGACATAAATGTTCTGAACGGGCCTGCACCGTCAACCCACGATGCTTCTTCAAGCTCGTGCGGTAAGCCTTTAAAGAACTGAATGTAAATATAAATTAGTATACCCGAGCGTAAACCTACGCCAAATATTGACGGAAGCCAAAACGCCCAAGTTGTATCAATAATATTCGGGCGCAAATCTACTCCGCTGATTTTATTAAACAATCCCAAAATTCCAAAAAGATCAAGTTGTGAATAATTAAGCATTCTGGGAATTAAAATCATCATTTCAGGCACGAGTATTGTTAAAAACAAAATTGCAGTATAAAGCTTTTTCAATTTAAAATCAAAGCGTGCCAAACCATACGCCACAATTGCGCAGGATGCTATTTCTATAGTCGCGCTAATAAGCTCATTCTTAAAGGTTGACCACAAGGATTTCATATAATCCATTGCATCAAATGCAGCTTTATAATTTTCCACAATCGCAAATTCGGTTGGAATCCAAACTCTTGTTGAGTTAAGGAACGCGTATTTGCTTTGCAGCGATGTAACAATTGTATAAATCAAAGGATAAATAATGATAAATCCTATTGAAAGAAGAATGACCAAGCGAAAAATTGAATATAAAATTGAAACACTTTTTTTCCTTAATTTTAGAGCGCTACGGTCATCAAACTTGGAAAAAGTACTAATAATACTCTTCATTATTATAACATTCCCTTTCTGTCATAGTACTTATACACTACGACTGCTGTCCTTGTATTACTAAAAATTGTTGTGTTAGCGTATTTACTCCCAGCGTTTCATCAAAAAGCGCGTATATAGAAATACAATCAGACCCATTATTGCACCGCAAATGAGGAAATAGAACCACATCATAGCTGAAGTCTCATCATAGTTACCTGTACGCATCATTGAATAAACATTCTTAATAAGGACTGTTCTCTCACTGGTTATTAATTCAACCATTGTAAATACCGTAACAAGAAGTGTAACTCTTGACAGCATCGGGAAGGTTATAAACCAAAATTCTTCCCATTTGGTTGCGCCTTCAACCCTTGAAGCTTCATAGAAAGATGACGGTACAGATTGCAAGCCTGCAAGAAACAGTACTATTTGAATACCGCAGCTCCAAACAAGGTCGAAAATTTTACTAATTGTTACTGTTATATACTTTGCTATTTCGCCGTTTATATCAAGTAACTTAACAATATCATCAACACTAATCATATTAGCAGACAAGGCATCCGATACACCTACATCTGACATATCACTACCGGTGGTTTTAAAGATAAGATTTATAACCGCACCGGTTGATATGATTACAGGTAGGAAATAAAGCGCTCTAAAGAAGAGTCTGCCCTTGAACTTTTGGTTCAATATAAGCGCTAACGACATACTCAAAAGAATAATAATAGGCAACGAATATAAATATGAGGTTACAGAACTTGTAAGCCATTTTTCATAATTAGCATCTTTGAATAAAATTTGATTATAATTATCAAAGCCTTTAAAATTTATGTCAATACCGCCACCGATAATATCAATTTCGCTGAACGAGAATATTACAGACTGTATAAGCGGTAAGGCAAAGAAAATTACTATACCGATTATCCAATGCGTTGTAAACATATAACCGTAACGGCTTTTAAGTTCTGTTATTCCCCTATTTTTCTTTAACTTTTTCATAATATTACTCCGCTATAAGATATTCATAAGGAGGCAGTTTCCCTGCCGATGTTTCAAGCGTATTATCGGTATAATTCACATAAACGCGAACTCCGTTTTCAAACAAGGTTTCACGCAAGCCGTTTTTATGTACGGTATGCTTTTTGATGTGCTGACCCGAAATCTTATTATAATAATCGGAAAGTGCTTTAGCATTTTCAAAGATACCTTCCTTGATTTCGCTATATACGCTATTATAAAAACAAGGGGCGTTTGCATTAATTATAGAACTATCCCAATTATTTGTAACTGTATAACCAAGTCCGCTGCCGGATTCTATTGCTTTTAATACAGCAACCTTTGAATCTGCAGATAAATTAATGCTTTGAACGGTTATCGGAACACTTCCTTTGAAAACCATTTGATAGAACGGAACATCATATAAGAAAATATTGCTCTTTTCAGAACTAATCGGAGCTTCCGAAATTATTGAAGCCTTTACCGCCGCATAAGCATTTGCACTTGATGCCATAAAATTATTTTTGTTTTCTTTAATAGCATCAATTACCATACCTGCCGCGCTTGAATAACCGTTTTTAGAATAGAAGAAAGAATTATCCTTATCTATATAATCTGAATACGTCATTGAAGAAAGAGTATCAAGCGATATGCCGTACATATTATACTTTGCGGTTTTTTTAGAAATGTTTTTATATACCTTAATGAAATTCGCAGGTGATAAAAGATTATACGCTGTATCTAACTTTTTATCTCTTACAGCAATATCATAATGATACTGTAGCGCCTTTTGTCCGCCTGCATTTGTTGCGGAATCAAAGAATTTAGATACACCCGAAGAATTAGTATTAAATTTTACAATATCAAAATCAAAATATAAATTAATATTGTTGTCTTTTGAAAAACCAAATAGCTTTTCAAGGTTGCTCATAGAGCCGAGTTTACTACTAACAGTATAATTACCGGCAATTTTTCCTTCGTCTACACCGCTGTCGCCAAAGCCTTTAAGCTGAACTGCGAAACCATCGCCAACATTATTCTTAATATCAGCCATAATTTTTTCAGCATCGCTTAATGTTGTAGTAGGATATACTGTTTCATAAGGGATACCAATAAATGACTTTGTCATTTCGGCACCGCCCAAAACCCTGATATTAAGCGGAATATCCTTACAAGTAGCCGCCATACCGAGATTATTTATCAAATAATCTCTATAAATTGCCGCCATGCCACTATAATTAGCATTTTTTCCGCTAAGTGGGCAAAAAGTAACAGCTATAGGTCTTTCAAACATCTTTTTGCTGTAAACAACATTCTCTATTCGTTCGTATGAATAGAGTTCAGCAATATGATTTGTATAGCCTCTCATAATAAAGCTGGCGTTACAAGCAGAGTAACCAAAGGTAGTAGAGCCTGAGGTTACATTAATTTTTGCAGAGCCTTCAGAACTGTCTATAATTGCACATAATGCCTTATCGCCCATTTTGGCGCCGAAAACATTAAGTCTTATAGGCTCCTTGGTCGAAATTGAAGCAATCTCATCAATAGCAGGATCATATCCGTAAACTTGAGCCGAGAATGAATCTCCCTGTTCGGATTTACTATCGGTAGCAACTAAAGCGCCCGAGCCCGAAGGCACGAATAAATATGAATCCTTTGTGTCGTTTTTAACACCGCAAAAGAAGGGTGCAATAGTAATAGAAAGAACCTTATTTGCACTTTCTTCAATCTTTGCAGGATTAACGCTTAATCTTACACCGTTATCGTTAAGAGTACATTCAAGCGGTATCATTACGCCTGCTTCGGCGAAATAAAACTTTAACACTATTCCGTTATCAATAACTTCGTGTGTTACGCTTCCACCCATAACCGCATCGGTATAAGAGAAGTAGGTATTAACTTCATCGTTTTCAAAATTTTTGCATTCTACAGCCAAAATAGATTCAACACGCGGATGCTTTTGAATAGGCATACCAAACTCGTCTACTGCGGGCTCAGCCGAATCATCAATAGGTGTTGTACTCCACTTTTCCTTTGTTTTAACATCGGTTAAAACAAGGCTCATATTCATTTTATCAAGTTCTAGTGAATATTTGGAATTTGTTGCAATAAGTGTTTCAGAAGGTAAATCCGAGCCTTCCACTCCTGTATAATTTAAAGAGCCGAAGCCGGTATCGCAAGCTGTAAGTGTTAAGCACAATGCAACGCAACAAAGTATTATAAATATCTTTTTTATCATACCGTCTTCCTCCTTATAGTGTTAATAGCTCGGTTACAACCGTGGCAATAAAGCCTCCAAACTGCTGAATAAGTATAACAATAGTAATTGCTAAAAATACAATTGCTGCTACACCTGCAAGTGATAAAACACTTGTACCAAGCAATCTTCCCATACTGAAATCATGAATCTTCATAAGACCTATAATCATCAGTAATAGGAAATAAAGAATACCAATAACGCTTAATATATTTAAGAAGCTTGCTTCGGTTGGTAAAAGTACGTTTGTAAGTACAATTCTAATAATTCCTTCAATAATAAGCGGTAATAAGCTATAGCAAGTAACTAAGGTGATTTCTTTAAATCTACCCTTACCTCCAAGCAAGGTGCAAACCATCCAGTTTGCGACAATCCACAAAATTACTAAACCTGCCGTCTTTACAAACAACCAAATAGAATTGAAATTAGCGGGGTCATAAATTGTAAATAAGAAGCCACCCTTTAAGGTTTGAAGAATTGTAACAACATAGAACACAAGAACCGATATTACGCACAACAAAATCGAGCCCTGTTTTTTCTCTTTTATCTCGGTAAACGCATTAGACGGGTGAATTAAAACCGAGAACATTAGCGAAAGCTGTTTGTTGCGAATGAATTTGATTTTCTTACGTGTAGAAATAACCAAGAAAACAACAACTAAAACTATCAATACCGCAAGAGCGATAAATATAAGCACAAAATTGTCACTTATAATTTCACTACGCTTATACTCAAAAGCTATTGCATAGGTTTCTCTGTCATAACCTTTTTTGGCAAGCTCTAAAGCGGTATCGTAATCGCCTTCATTGATATATGCGCGTGCCAACGCACCGTAAGCCGGTTGGAAGTTGCTATCAATACTAAGTACCTGTTCCCAGCCTTCTTTGGCTTCAGAATAGTCGCCCTTTAAGGTAAGACCGATAAGATTTTTTACCTGCGTGCCAAAATCGGTTATTTTAAATATTGTAATTTTATTGGTTGCACTATCAGCAACAAGAACCTCATTACCGTTGTTTTTTATAGCCAAAGCCGCTACAGTAACAAAGTTGCCAAGCTGTGTGCCGAAGCCCATACCACCGCCGAAAACCGAAATTATTCTACACGACGGGTCATAAACAAATACCTTACCAAAAGCAGATTCAAGACCATATACAAAACCGTTATCATCAACCTCAATATCAAAGATATCTTGCTTTGATACCGCACCGTCGTTATAGGATGTATTTATCTTTGTATCAACAAAGCTAATTTCATCAGAGTTAAGGATATTGTTTCCCATACCGGGGCCCAATTTTCTTACCTGACCCTTACGGCTTGTGTCGGTATAACCGGTGCTGGTATAAATAAATCCTTTATTATCAATTGCAAGGTCGACAAAACAGAAGGGTAATCTTTTAGATGAACTTTCTAATTTTGCATTATTAGGGAAAATACGGTTTTTAATGTTCGAAAATACACTACTAACACTTGCGGTTACGGTGTTTGCACCGTAGAAACCCAAAAACTCCATATCGGCATCATAAAGAAGTGCACCGTAATAAGAACCGTCGCTTAAAATATAGGTATATCCGTAATCATCTATAGCCATATTTGTAGGACGAAAATCAAAATCGTCAGGTATTAAATTTGACTCGGGGAGTGTGATTATATCTAATAACTTACCTTTTGAATTGATATGAAGAATACGCTGACCTTCAGTATCGCAAATATAAACTGTATTATCCTTTGCGATGTATATGCTCTTAGCTTCGTTGTAAGCTTCGGTCTTGTTTATAAGACCAATCTCACGAACAAACTTATAATTTTTATTAAGAACAACTATTCTTGAATTGCTGTCTAAAATATAAAGATTGCCTTTAAAATCAAAAGTGATGTCATTTATCTTTGCAAAATCATCAATTCCCAAAGAATTTGCATCAAGATTTTTTAAAGCTGTATACATAGGTCTATTGTATACGGCCTTATTTTCTTCACCAACATTAGACCAATAAGTATAGCTTTCAAAAGGAACCTCCGCAGCAGCTGTAAATGTAGACATCACAACAAGAAGTATTACAAAACCGATTGCAAAGACATTTTTAAATAATCTTTTAATCATAGCACTACTCCTTTATACCCGCACTACTCATTGCTTCCATAACATTACTTTGTGAAATAAGAAAGACAATAATCGGCGGTATCATCATAATAACCGTAACAGCCATTGAACTACCCGCACGGGCAGTACCGCCTGCAGTTATTTGTGTAACAATTTGCGGAAGTGTTTTTAACTGTTCGCTGAAAATAGTACCGTTAGGTACTTCGGCCCAGATATCTCTAAATGCGAAAAGCATTAATGTAAGCCAAGCCGGTTTAATTACGGGCATAACTATAGACCAAAATACCCTATAGTGACTTGCACCGTCAATTTTTGCCGCTTCAAGCAAGGCGTTTGGAATATAACCTTCTATGTATTGCTTTGCCAAGAATACACCAAGGGTAGAAGCCATATGTGGCAAAATTGAAACCCAATAAGTATCGATTATATTCATTTTAGAGAAGATTAAGTATCTGGGTATACCAAGTGTATAAGCGTTGAACATAAGTGCAAACTGTACAACCCAGAACAAAACGTTTCTACCCTTAAATTTTGCTTTTGACAACACGAATGCCGCCATTGTAGCTATAATTATGTAGAAAAATGTAGATACAATACTTATAAAAAGACTGTTAAAAACATAACGCGATAGCGGAACCTTAAGCGATGACATAAGGTCAGGCAAAATCATATAGTTTCCAAATGTCGGTCTTCTAACAAAGAAACGCGGCGGAAAAATAAGCAATTCATCAAGAGGCTTAAACGATGTGCAAACCGCATATATAAGCGGTAACATTGTGAAAAGACCTGCAGTAACAAGAAATGCAACATTTAAAAAATCACCGAATTTAGAACGGGTGTAACGTCTAACCGCCAATTTATTTCTGGAAGGAAATCTATTTTTGAAAAATTTCACGATATTAATGACAAACACCTCATTTCTCTACGGTTGAAAGGATTCTTCCAACAAGTAATCTTGTAGTTACCATCATAATAAACAATACAACAGCAATAGCCGATGCATATCCCAACTCATATCTTACCGTTGCCATATCCTGCATTAAAGACACAATGGTATCAACCGCGTTAGATTTACTTGGATAGCCTGCCAAAGTAATTGCAATAGCACTTACCGAGAAGCTGCTTTGTATTTGCATAACAGCGCTGAATAGTAACATATTAGACATTGAAGGAAGAGTAATATATCTAAGTTCTTGCCAACGGTTTCTAATGCCGTCAATAGCTCCTGCTTCATACATATCACGGCTAACATTTTGCAAGCCCGAAATATTAGCAAGGAAGGATACACCCATACTTTGCCATAACTGAACTATAATAATTATAGGCATAAGATAGGTGGCATTTTTAAGCCATACAATAGGCTCGGTAATTATACCGAATGAGAGTAAAAGGCTGTTTATGTAACCGTAACTATCACCACTGAATGCAACCTGCCAAATAAAGTACGCATTACCAACAAGTGAAGGTGCGTAGAACATAAACGAAAGCACAGCTCTAACATTTGGAGTAAATTCATTAACAAGCCATGCAAGTAAAAATGCAAGTAAAAAGCCTATAGGACCCGAAACTACTGCAAAAATAAATGTATTTTTTACGGTAATCATAAAGGTGGGATCGTTTGTAATCAGTCTTCTATAGTTTTCAAGACCTATAAATTTCGGAATCGAAATCATATCATAAGATGTGAAGCTAAAGAAAATCGATGAAATAATAGGTATAATTGTAAAAATCACAAAGAATATAATGAAGGGAGCGATCATTACAAACATTGGAAACTGTTCCCTGAAAGAACCTTCGGGAGCTGTTCTTTTATTAGCCTTAAGCGGACTTTCATTTTGTTTTAAAAGCATCGTATCTCCCCTCCTTATTTATATTCTTCAATTTTTCTTGCGATTTCGTCGTCGGCAATCTTGCCCCACTTCATAACCGCATCTTTAGAGTTTGTTTCACCGTTAACCACGGTCCAAAATGCTTGGTCGATAGCACGTGAAAGATAATAACTACCCGGAACCTCAGGCACTTCTCTTACCTGTAAGCGCTGTTGTTCCATTACTTCCAAATGCTCTTTATCCCAAGCAAGATTCTGGAAAGCTTCAACGTTGGCGGTGGTAGTTCTACCAATCATACCAAGCAAGGATTCAACGTTATTGTTATATCTTGTTTGTGTTTCAGCCGAGGTCCACCACTTAAGGAATTCCCAGGCTTCTTCTTTATTTTCGGATTTATTAATAATACCACAGCCTGTACCTGCGCCTGCGATTGTTCTGTTACCATTATCGGAAGCAGGAACTAAAGCAACCGACCATCTACCCGCAATTTCGGGTGCTGCCGAGTATAAGTTCATATAGGTTGCAAGTGGTGCTATTCCTAGAGGTACTACACCTACTCTAAAGCGGTTGTAAAATTCTGCTTCTTTTAAATAGCCGTATTCAGTATATAAATCGGTCCAGAAATCGAAAACATCAATAGCCGCTTTATTGTCAAGGGCTGTAGCAGTTTTTTGTTGATTGTATAAAGATAGTCCCTTTTGAGCCATAAGGGTTGGGAATAAATTCAAGTTACCAATACCTGTATTAACGGTTGTAGCGGTGGTAATTTGGGTGTACGGAACATATACGTTCATATTGTTTCTTTGAATTACCATAGCCGCGCGCTTAAATTCATCCCAATTTTTAGGCACAGAAAGACCAAGCTTTTCCATAATGTCCTTACGGTAATACATTAAGAAATAGCTTTGTGTATCCGGCAACGCATAGAGTGCATCCCCGTATTTATATGGCTCTTCTGCAGTAGTTTGGAAGCGTTTTAAAACCTCATCGCAATCTTCAAAATTGCTCAAATCATAAAGTGCTCCTCTAATACCAAGGTTTACAGGCTCAGTTCGTGCCAAATGGAGTGATAAATCAGGGAAATTACCTGATAAAATACCGTTTATCAAGGAAGCACTAACGACATCAATACGAACATTGATACCTGTTTGAGGAGTAAACGAATCTTTTATTAACGAGTTTAAAACCATTGCTTGGTCTTGACCCCAGTTAATCCAAATTGTAATTTCTTTATCCGATTTGCTTTTTTCATCCGACAAAGAGTAATCCTGAACAAAGGACGCAAAAAGTCTAACTATTCCATAACCTAAAGATTTAAAGAAGTTTGCGTTTTTATTTTCAAACTCTTTACCATACGGAATAATTTGAATTTCATCAAGTGAAAGCGGCATATTGGTCATATCATATAACCAAGAGCTTACCGCTGTATAGTTGTTATAATAGTCTTTAACATATTGCTGTGCAGCATAAGGACTTTTGAGCATTAGCTTCAAAACACGCGACATGTTTTCAATTGCCGCAATGCTTTGCGTACTCTTACTGCCCGACATTTCCTTCATATCAGCCGCAATGCCATCAAGAGAATTTTTACATTCTTCTAATGTCTTATTAAAATCTTCAATTTGTTTAAATAATTCATAGTCACGATTAACATCAGGCGATTCACCTGTAATCATAACAATTTTTATGTATTCATCACCAAGGCGACTAACAACTTCGGAAAGACGCTTTACAAATTCACTTTGGGGGCCTGCCGTAACTTCAAGTGATACAGTATGCGGTCCCTTATCAAGCCAAATATAGTAGGGCTCTTCTTCGCCTTTTCCAAAAGTAAGGTATTCCCAAGAAGTACCAAAATCAAAGCCAAAACCTGCAGCTTCGGTAAAAGGTACTTGTCCGTCAACTTTTAATTTTCTCCAGCTTACACCGTTTATAAGCTCGGACTGCTTATATCTAAAACCAAAGTAATAATAGCCTGCAGTTTCAACATCAAAATTCCATGTCATCATACTGCCGGGACTTTGCCAAGAAGTGCCGCCAATATAGTTAATCTGGCTTTTATAAGCATCACAAGGTGTCATACCTGCATCGCTGTTATTGCTTTTGGGAATAAGCGATTTAGAATTTTTAACATTTGCGTCTTCCGCCTGAATTGTTATTAGCTTTGCATCGGTTGCTTTTAGATTGTATTCCTTGGAAAGTTCATCATAATTAACTATTTTTGCAGGCGGTACTAAAGATATTTCCTTAATAAGAACAGCTTGTTCGGGATTAACTAAAGCAACAGTATGTGAACCCTTTGTAAACTCAAAAACATAGGGTTCTGTTACTACACCTGTATAATCCTGCAAAACAGAAGTGATATACTCCCCTGTTTCAACCTGCTCTTGCGCATACTCGTTACCGCTTGAATCAACACGCGGAGATTCGGAAACATTTTTCCAATTTCTTTTAAGCTCGATTTGTGAAGAATTGGAAAAAGGAATCTTTCCGTCAATTTCAACCCCAATATTAGGGTCAATACCAGCATTTTTAGGCTTCCATACTATTTGTATGTTATAAAGTGCCGAAGCGGGTACATCAATATTAAAAGCAATGCTACCATTA
>JBGVDY010000409.1:0-9023 GCA_045119585.1 Acutalibacteraceae bacterium
CAACAGCCTTATACACCTTTGTTTCGGTATCGTTATAAGTAGACATAGGCATATGTTGGAATATAAGAACAGGAATATTTTTTTGTCTTGCTTCTGAAAGGCTTGCTTGCAATTTCTGCACAGTGCCAGCGGGATATTCTCCCCTGCCGTTATCCAAAAGGATAACCATAGCGTTATCTTCGCCCTTAGAAGTTTTAAGAATTTCTGCATAGTATTTGGGGTCGTTAGACCAAGACTCAATAATTAAGCCGTATTTTTCTTCTGCTGTGAAATTGTTAGTAAGACCTGTTATATCATTATTGGTAAATTCGAAAAATTCGTGGTTACCTGTGGTCATTAAAATATTACCGTTTACAGATTTATCTGCAACAAGCGCCTTAACCGAACTAAATGAACCGTATGAATAGTTATCGGCAATATCACCCGATATAATAGTTTTTGCATAACGCTTGGTTGTATATTTAATCTGAGCATCGGCTCTTCCAAATATATTACGATTTCTAAGCCAACCGCTACTGCCCCTGTAGGTGGAAAGTATATTGGTTATTTGCTTATCAACGTCGGTTTGGTTTACACCGAAAATATGCATATCGGTAATCCAACCAAGGTTAATAGTTTCCTTAACACCGGTGTTGGTAAGAACTGTATCTCTCTTATATTTGATGTGCTCTCCTAATCCCGAAATATTGCTGAATACATCATAACTGTCTGTATTTCTCTTATATGCGGTATTGGATTTATCATAGATTGACACAACTTCTTCGGTAAAGCTTTCAAGGAATGTCTCGTTATTGGCTTTAACCTTTGCTTTAATAGTTTCATAAATTGCTTTATTGTCAGTAGCTTCCATAGCAACCTTATATGCGCTGGAAGTATTTTGTACTGTGTAGAGAATTTTATCTATACCGTTTTTGTCGGTATATTTAATATATCCCCTTGCAGTATAGTAGCTATCATAAGCATCTTCTGTAATAGAAATTACTGCAGTATTTGAGTTAGCTGCCTTATTAGGAATATTGTCCAAGGTTGCCATTGGAACAAATGCATCCTTATTTTCTGCATCCCAAGTCCACTTTGTAACAATCTTCTCATCAACGCGGATTTCTCTACCAAGTGCATAATCGGTTTCAACCCAAATTACACCCTTTTCAGAAACTGAAGGAATATTGCCTACTGCAGTGGTATTAGTGAAACCTAAATTAAGTTTTAAGCCACCATTTTCGGTTAGAGTAATATTATCAATAGCAAAGTCAGTATCCGCAAAATCAATATACTTAGCAGTTAAAACTTCACCGTCAGCACATTCGACAATAGAGCTAGCCCAACTGCCGTCAGCCTTTTGCCAACCAATAAATAGCTTACCGTCTTTTTCCAAAGCTTTTTCTTGGCTTAAATCAATTTGGCAAGCCTTGTAAACAGAAATTTTTTCACCGTCATTAGTGTAGTTACTAACAACTCTTAATTCATAAATACCTTTAGAAACGGTTATTGTATCGTCTTCTATAATTTCTTCTTGGTTTGTTGATGTGTCTTTAAGGATTACAATAAAACCTTCAGGTACTACATCATAATTAACAGTATACTCACCCGCAACATCAGTAAATGCCAAAACATCGGCAATACCCGACTTGTTATTTATAATATAATAAGGAACATAATCGGGAGTTTCGGCATTGTTTTTGTACTGAGCAATAGTTTCCACTATTGTATCCATACTAATATTTGCAGAATTTATAAACTGTAACGCAGCAGTAGTACCAAAAACATATTTAGTACCCGAAATTGTTAGGCCTGTAGCATTTTTAATGTTAAAGTTTATGTTTTTATTATAAGTACCTTTTTCAGTACCATTATGGTTACCGATTATAATACTATTTGTAACATTATTATCCAATGTAATATTAATGTTACTATCCATTGTATGAGTTACATAGTTTCCGCCGAGGTAAAGTCCCTTTGTTATTTTATCACTGCCTAAATATAAATTTATAGCAGCGGTATCATATGTGCCGCGCGCATTATAAAGAGCAAAATCAAAGCTTTTGGTAGGAAGCTTTGCATTATTGATAAACCTTACATAATTTGCTTTGAGATTAAATACCTTATCACCTGAAAAATAAAGATAAATATTATCAAACACACACGGACCGGTTAAAGAAACCGCTCCACCTGTACCTAAAATACTCTGTGTTTCATCGGCACTAGTAACATGAAGCGTAAAGGTATGGGATTCCATATTTGTACCCCACTCACTTTTAGCACCACCGTCATATAAAACTTTAACATATACGGTATCGCCTTCGCCCAATCCTAAATCATTAGCCTTTTCAATGGCTTTTGCTACTGTTTTTAAAGGCGTTTTATATTCTGTACCATCTGCTTCATCGTTACCTGTCGGGCTAACATAATATGTGGTAGAAAGGTTTTTCTTTTTAGTAGTCTTTAATGTATACTCGCCTTTTTCGGTAACAGTAAGATATCCGTCACTATCAAGTGTAGCCACAACTTTTGTTTCATCAGCGGCATCAACAAGTGCGACCTCATAAAAGTTTGTATCTAAATTAACCTTATATCTACCTGCAGTTTTGGTAAATTCAATAGCATCTTTATTACCGGTATTGTTATTGATTATAAAATATTTAACAGCTTTTCCTGTATCGGTAGTCTTTAAAGTTTTAAAATAATCTATAGCGGGAGTTTTGCCAGAAGCAGGTGCTTTATTCAACAGTTCCACGTCTCCTGTGGAGTTGATAACCTGTATAGCAGCATTTGAAGTGAATTTAGGGGTACCGTACGCAGTTGCAATTCTAAAATTAGAAGCCGATTTTAAGTTAAAGTTTAAATTACAATAGTTATATGTAGTTGAATCGGGGTTTTTGGGGTCAGTTTGTCTAACACCTAATCCAAACCAGTTATCCTTACCACTATTCACTGTAACATTTACATTTATTTTTTCATTTTCGGTAGCACCATAAGTAAAAGTCCTATAGTATCCACCAAAAACAAAATAGCTTGGCATTTCGCAAGCAAAATATAGATCGAAATCAGCCAAAGGGGTAGAACTTGACGCAAATAATTGAAACTTATCATTGCAAAAAGTAGTACCTTCCCCAAAAGACACATTGTGATTATTGGTAGCAAAGTTGCGGTGAGAAGTTACAGTAGTATCCGCACGGTTAAAAATCGTAATATTTGAAAAATCCACATCACCGTTTAAAGTAATTTCAGTCGTACCGATTCTAGCCGTATCTTCATATGATGAAATATTAAGTTTAAACGCATGCTCAGTAATTGTTGTTTTTGCATTATCATCCCATAAGTTAGGTGATTCGGTACTTCCGTCTTCACCATAAGCCTTAATAGCCTTAATATATACGGTATCGCCTTCTCCATAGCCTGCAGCTTTGGCAGCAGCAATAACGCCGTTAACCGACTTGAGCGGTTTATTATCAGACAAGCCGTTATTGCTTGCATCAGTTATATCAGCATCAGGTTTTATATAATAAGTAACAGACCTACTAGCCCTTAATGTATACTCACCCCGTTGAGTTACAGTGATAGTGCCGTCTTCTTCCAACTCTTTTTCAATAGTGCCGTCTGCACTTACAAGTGAAATACTATCGTATTTATCAGGGTCTAAATTAACCTTGTATTTACCTGCTATTTTGGTAAATTCAATAGCATTAGCACCATATCTGTTATTGATTATAAAATATTTAACAGGTTGGCTTGTATCGCTGGTAGTTAAACCTGATAAATAGGTTTTTGCACCATCTAAAATACCTGAAGTCTTAGTAGAGTCAATAACCTGTACTGCAGCATTAGAAGTAAATATGGGATTTACAGCATTGGCAAGCGTAAAACTTGTAGCCGACTTTAAATTAAAGTTCACATTACAATAATTATATGTAGCCGAATTGGTTCCTGTAAGTCTATCACCAAATTTAAAATAACTTTTCTCGCCGCTATCAACGGTAATATTTATATCCATTTTTTTGTCTTCGGCAGAACCGAAAACGCGGTTATTCCATTTACCGCCAATGACAAGATAATTAGGTATAGGGCAAGCAAAATATAAATTAATATCTTTTTTTGGGTCGCCATTTCCTTTAGATGTTAAGAAATGACCTGTAGTATTAATGGTTGTATCCGTTCCAAAAGATACATCATAGCTACGAAGGTCTAAAATTGTTTCACTGTTTTCAAAATCAAGAGTGATATTTGTAAAATCTACCGCTCCGCCCAAAATAATTCCGTTATTACCACTTCCATAGGCTTTAAATGAAGCTATTTCATCATATGACGAAATATCAAGCTTGTATTTATGCGCAGTAAGAGTAGCTGTACCACCATCATCATCCCAAAGATTTGGAATTTCGGTTGTTCCGTCTTCTTCAAACTCTTTAATAGCTTTAATATATACGGTATCATCTTCATCATAAGAAGAACCCACCTTAGTTATAACAGAATTAACAGAAGAAAGCGGGTCCTCAAATGTACCGGCAGCATCCGCACTACCTTTAGGGCTTATATAGTACACAGGGTCGGTTGTTTCTGCCAATGCATCAAACGCAACGGTACAGCACGAAATAACCAACGCAACCGTTAGTACTATACTAAGTAGCTTAGATATTTTTTTCTTCATAATAAAACTCCCTTTTGTATAATTGAAAATTTATATCTTTAAGTATATAATACTATTATGAAAGTTGTATTTCTACAAAAATAATACTTATTTTTGATACTATTCTATTTTTTAGGAAGAGTGATATTTACAAATAATAACAAAAATTACTAAAACAGAATACACACAACAAAAGAAATACCTTATGCGTTGTGGTCTAAAGGACACAACGCAGCGATATAAATCCCTTGCGGGATTTTCGATATGTGCTTTGCACTCGATATGCGTAAACGCTCGATATATTGCCTTACGGCAACGTGAATAAGGGATTTATATAATATCGAGTTTACCGCAAGGTAAACATATCGAATTTTACGAAGTAAAATATATCGAATTGCGAAACAATATATCGCCACACACTATTCTTTGAAAATTTGTTACCGCTCTTCAATTTGGCGTGAAAATAGTACTTTTAGCTCTATTTCCACCTTTAAAAACCATTATAATCAAATTACCCGTATTTTCGGTAGAAACATAACAAATAAGAAAATAACATCATATATTATACTTTCCGAATTTTTCGTCAATACAAACTTTAAAGTTTGGTCCGAATTTTTTCTTTGACTTTAAGTGTATTTATGTTATACTTATTTTGGAGATGATATTATGAAAAAAACTGCTATTATCACAGGCGCTTCCAAAGGTATTGGCGCCGCTACAGCAATCCTTTTTGCTCAAAAGGGATATAACGTTGTTATAAACTATAATAACTCATACGAATCGGCAACACTTCTTGCCCGTTCGCTATCTCAAAACGGCTTTTCTGTAACCACTCAAAAAGCGAACGTTGCAAACCGACTTGAAGCTGAACTTTTAATTAAAGAAACTCTTTACAAATTCGGTAGAATTGACGTTTTGGTTAATAACGCGGGTGTTGCGTTTGAAGGTCTTATTACAAGCACAGACGAAATTGATTACGACCGAATAATGGATATAAACCTTAAAGGCGTGTTTAACTGTTGTAAAGCAGCAACTCAAGCTATGGTTAATCAGCAAAGCGGTAAAATTATAAATATTTCTTCTATGTGGGGTGAAACCGGTGCTTCTTGCGAAGTTGCTTACTCGGCTTCAAAGGCGGGCGTTATTGGTCTTACAAAGGCTTTAGCTAAAGAGCTTGCACCAAGCGGAATTACCGTAAATGCAGTTTCCCCCGGTATTATTGAAACTTCTATGAACGCTAATTTATCGGTTGAAGAGCTTAATGCCTTTGTTGAAACTATTCCCTTAGGCCGTATGGGTACTGCCGATGAAATTGCCCAAGCGGTGTACTTCCTAGCAAGCGAAAATGCCGATTATATTACAGGTCAGGTTTTATCTGTAAACGGCGGTTATGTTATTTAATTTTAAAAAGGTGTATAAATGAAAACCGAAAAAAACATTTTAATTGCTTTTATTTTAAACTTGGTATTTTCTGTATTTGAACTAATAGGCGGTCTCTTTACAGGCAGTATAGCCATAGTATCTGACTCGGTACACGATTTAGGTGATGCGGTAAGCATTGGTCTTTCCTATTTTCTTGAAAGAAAAAGCAAAAAGCAACCCGACAGCCGCTATACATACGGCTATTTGCGCTTTTCAGTTTTAGGTGGAATTATCACTACATTAATACTTTTATTCGGCTCTTTGGCGGTTATATACGGTGCGATTTTAAGGCTGTTAAACCCTGTTTGCATTAACTACAACGGTATGATTGTACTTTCAATTATCGGCGCTATAGTAAACTTTCTCGCCGCTTATTTTACACGTGAAGGTGATTCTATAAACCAAAAAGCAGTAAACCTTCATATGCTTGAAGATATGTTAGGTTGGGTTGTTGTGCTTATAGGCTCTATAGTTATGCGATTTACCGATATTGCCATAATTGACCCATTAATGTCCATAGCGGTTGCAGTATTTATTCTAATAAATGCAATTAAAAACCTTAAAGAAACACTGGATATATTCTTAGAAAAAATCCCCGATAACATCTGTATTGACGAAATAAGGGACCGTATTTTAGAAATTGATGGCGTACTTGATGTACACCATATTCATATAAGGACTATTGACGGACACAACAATTACGCAACTATGCATATTGTAACAAATAAAGAACCGCATAAAATCAAAGAAGCGGTGCGTGAAGAATTAAAAGAACACGGTATAACACACACCACCCTCGAATTAGAAGACGAAAACGAGCATTGCCACGAGCAGTTTTGTTTAATTGAACACAACCACACACACTCGCACCACCATCACCATCATCACTAAAGTTTTTTTCATGAATTTCTTTAGATTTAATGAAAATACTTAAATTTTAATTATTAGAATATAAAATGGGCTACCTCATATAAATGAGATAGCCCATTTTTAATGTATATTGATTAAATAATTTCAATGCCGTTAATATCGCAGAAATTTTTAATTAGTTCAGTATTATCACCGTAAGAGATAATATAATGTTGACACATAACGTTTTGTGCAAATTTTTCTACGTCGTCTATAAATATTTCAAGACCGGGAAGCTGAGGCGCGGGTTGTGTCCAACCTGCTTCTTCCCACTTAGGCGGAGTTTTACCTTCACCTGTAAGCAAATGCATATAATATTTGCCGTCTTCATAGAAAAGTCGGCACATTGTAAGAAGACCTGTCTTTACCTTTGATACGTTAAGTATACCTTCGGAAAGTTCACCAAAAGCCGCAGGCATAACGGTTGTATCACCCATTGTAACTTCCTTCGGAATATAGTCAGGCACGCCTGCAAGTACACTGTTTTGGAAGAATTCATAGAACTCTAAATATGCGCCGCACTGACCTGTCAAAGCATTAACTATAAGTTGTGTAACATTACCTAGACAATCGTTTTCAGGAATTGTTGAAACACCCTCGCAGTCAGCAAGCAACATAAATATAGGTGCTGGTGGGAAACCTAAAAGCTTCTTCATACCGTCAACATCCTTTAAGGATATTGCCTTATATCCACGCTCATCAATAAGGGATTTTATAGCAAGGTAATATCCTGCCGCCATTTCCATACCTTCACGTTTTGCAGGCTTTAAGAAGTTCCATTTTGACATAACGTTATCGATAACTTCTGCCTTTTGCTCTGCAGTAATATTATCGTATCTTTGCTTTATTTCAAGCATTTCAAAGGTCTCGATTTCGGGACCAATTTCACGCTTTAATGAACTTCCATCATAAAGAGTTCCATAAAGGTTCATGTCGCGATAGCCTGCCATACCAACACGCGCAAAGCGAAGTTCTTTTGCAGCAGTTGCAGCTTTAGCATAATTTGCAACCTTTTTTGAATTAGAAGGTAAACCAATAATATCGTAAACGTACTTAAACTTATAGCCTAAATCACGGAATGTTTTACGAAGAGCCGTAGTACCTGCCTGGTCAGCAGTAGTAACTATTCTATCATTCTCACGCCAACCGCAAAGACCCCATAAAACCATAGGAATATGTCTAAACTTTTCTGTAATTTTAACTACTGCATGAGTTGGAATCCAACCCGCAATACAAGCTATAATACAGTCAAAATCCTGACCTTCTAATGCTTTATAAGCCTTAGCAATATCCTTTTCCTCATAATCATCAGTAACGGGATATACGCTTACAAGATCAAGACCTTCATTCTTAAGCAATTCTTCAGCGGCTTTACACTTATTAACAATAATATCAATAGGAGTATTAACTTCACCGAAGCCTATAAATGCTATTTTACTCATAATATTTTACTCTCCGCATTCAAAAAATTGTTATAACATTCGGTATAATCGGTACCCGAAGGTTTATAAATCTTTTTAATTTTAACAAGCTTTTTGCAAACACTTTTAACGTCGGTATAAACACCTACTCCAACACCTGCAAGTATTGCAGAGCCCAAGCAAGCGGTTTCGTTATTTTCAAGTATTGCAATTTCTTTGCCCGTCATATCCGCTTTAATTTGACACCATAAAGGACTGCTTGAGCCGCCGCCCATTGAACGTATTTGTGTACTTGTAACACCCAAATAATCAAGGTTTGCTTTCAGCATGCAAGCTACCGATTCAAGAATACTTCTTACAGCGTGTCCGCGTGTATGCTCCATAGTAAGTCCTAAAAATGCACCCTTGGCATCGGGATTATATTTAGGCATTGTAGAACCGCAAAGATATGGCAAGAAAACAAGCCCGTTACTGCCTGCAGGAACGTCTTTCGCAAGGTTGTCAAGCTCTTTAAAATCAAAGCTTTCGCAAAAATTATTCTTAAACCATTTTAAAGCAATACCTGCGGTGGGGGTCCAAGAAAGCAGACAGTACTTACCGTCATAATTTTTATGACAAGGTACTATACTTTCAGGATTAAATTCAGG
>JBGVDY010000410.1:0-1815 GCA_045119585.1 Acutalibacteraceae bacterium
AAGGCTGACCGTGATTTCATTTTAAATAGTGTGCCTGTATTTATTGGCGAACAACAAAAGTTATTTACTAAAGGCTACAGCGTTTTAGCCCTCAAAAACGATAAAAAGTTAAGGCTTGGTATTTTCCGCAACGGCGGTGAAGATTCTATTACCGTAAAAATTCCACAAGAGTTTTCAAACGGTAATTTGAAAGAAATTTATCCTTGTATTAGTGATGATAAAACCGTTTCCTTTAATGGCGATTCTATTACCGTAAGTTTTGCCAAAAATCTTACTGCTGCGGTATACGAAATTACATTGTAAGCTTTTATGATAAAAAATTCTCTTAAAGGTGAATTTGAAATGTTTAATAAAAATGATTTTATAACGGCTACAACCGAATATAATACTCTTGAAAAAAGCGTACCTGCGCCATATTTAAGAAAATCCTTTAATTGTGATAATGCTACTAATGGAACCTTAACTATTGCCGCATGCGGTTTTTATGAGCTTTTTCTTAATGGCAAAAAAATTACTAAGGGATTACTTGCACCTTATATTAGTAATACCGATGATTATATATACTTCGATGAATATACTGTATCGCTTGAAAAAGGTGAAAATGTTATTGGTATTATTTTAGGTAATGGTCTTCAAAATAATTCCGGTGGTTACATTTGGGATTTTGATAAAGCTTCCTTTAGAAGTTCACCAAAGGTTGCTTTAAATCTTACGTATAAGAATTCTAAAAATGAAGACGTAGTTATTAAAAGTGATGAAACCTTTAAAACTCATCCTTCGCCAATTTTGGCAGATGACTACCGCTTTGGCGAGACTTATGATGCGAATTTTGAAATACCTGCTTGGAATGAGCAAAGCTTTGATGACTCTAATTGGGATTTTGCTATCAGTACCAACGCTCCAAAAGGTGAAATTAAACTTTGTGAAGCCGAACCTATAATTATAGAAACTGAAATTTCTCCTGTGGATATTATTAAGGATGAAGACGGCTACATTTATGATTTCGGTATTTCAAATGCGGGTGTTTGCCGATTAAAAGTTGATGGTGTTAAAGGGCAAAAAATTGTTCTTCAGCATACCGATTTATTAAAAGACGGCAAATTTCAGGTTGCAAACGTTTGGTTTGTTCGCGATTATTGGGAAAGAGATAAAGACATTGTTCACAAGGATGTTTATATCTGTAAAGGTGAAAAAAATGAAACCTACACGCCAACCTTTACATATCACGGTTTTCGCTACGTAAAGGTTACAGGCATAACTTCCGAACAAGCAACAAAGGATTTATTAACCTTTGTGGTTTTCCATAGTGATTTAAAATCTATGGGTTCCTTTAGCTGTTCTAATGAAACTGTAAATAAACTACAGGAAATGACAAGGCGTAGTGACCTTTCTAATTTCCATTATTTCCCAACCGATTGCCCACAACGAGAAAAAAATGGTTGGACTGCAGATGCGGCGCTTTCTTGCGAGCAAATGCTTCTTAATTTTAATCCTGAAACAAGTTATCGTGAATGGATGAATAATGTTCGCAAGGCTCAGTCACCTGAAGGTGTTATACCTGGTATTATCCCAACTGCAAACTGGGGCTATGACGAGCTTAACGGACCCGCTTGGGATAGTGCGTTATTCTATTTACCTTATTTCACTTATATTTATCGTGGCGATACTGCTATGATAACTGAATCGGCTGAAGCGTTTATTAAATATTTTAAATATTTAGAAACAAGAAAAGATGAAAATGGTCTTTTGAATTTCGGGTTAGGGGACTGGTGCCACGTTGGCCGCCATTCTCCCGAAACAATGCCAAAAGCACCG
>JBGVDY010000411.1:0-1912 GCA_045119585.1 Acutalibacteraceae bacterium
GCAACAAAAGTAAAGGGCTTATTTTTAGGCTCTAAGCAATCAAATTCCTGACCCTTTAAGAACTTATTCTTAAGTGTGGCAATAATCATTCCATCGCGATAATCATCAACAATAGCGGCAACAGAATAATCTCGAACATAGCCTGCATTTTTATAAGTTTGAGCATTTTCGGGACGTCCAAAGAAAAAGCCTTGTGAGTAATTTCGGTGGCTAATTTTATTAAGCTCTTCGGTTACCCAATTAGGACAAGTCCATACACCGCTTGAATTTTTAAGGCTATCTAAAGCACCACGGTAAGCGTTGGTTGTAACTGCAACGTAATAGTGAGATTTTGCCCGCCCTTCAATTTTAATACTGTCAACACCTGCATCACGCATTTTATCCAAATACTCTGCCATACACAAATCATTAGCGTTTAAAATATAGGTGCCTTTATCGGTTTCGGTAATATCAAAATGCTGACCGGGGCGTTTTTCTTCTATGAGTGAATAACTCCAACGGCAAGGCTGAGCGCAATCACCACGATTTGCATCTCTGCCTGTCATATAACTTGAAAGCAAACATCTTGCCGAGAAAGAAACACACATGGCACCATGACCAAATGCTTCAATTTCGAGTTCCTTCGGAGTTTTTGCACGTATTTCAGCAATTTCTTCCAAAGAAAGTTCACGTGCCAAAACAACACGCTTAGCGCCTAAATTATAAAAAGCATTTGCGGTTTCATAGTTGCATATACCTGACTGAACAGAAACGTGAAGTTCACAGTTTGGTGCATATTTTTTCACAAGTCCAATAGTACCTAAATCAGCTGAAATTATTGCATCAACACCAATATCATTTACTTGTTTTAAAAAATCGGGAAGACGTGGAATTTCTTCGTTATGGGGGATAGTATTACAAGCAAGGTGAACTTTTACGTTATTTTTATGTGCGTATTCTACGCCTTTTTTAAGGTCTTCAATGCCAAAGTTACTGGCGGCAGTTCGCATTCCAAATTCTTCACCTGCAAGGTAAACTGCATCGGCACCATAATCTACGGCAGCAATAAGTCGAGTAAGGTCGCCTGCGGGGCATAAAAGTTCGGGTATTTTATTAGTTGAAGTATTCATAAATCCAATTTTTATCCTGTTTAAGTTTCTTTATAGTTGCATTTTGTTCCGACATTGTTTTGTGGAAATAAAATTTACCTTTAGCATCGGTAACAAAGTAGTAATACTCGTTGCTATCGGGATTTAAAGCGGCTTTTATAGCATCGATACTAGGGGAACATAATGGTCCGGGTGGAAGTCCTTTCGCTGTATAAGTGTCATAACGCTTATCATCGCGCTTAAATGAGTTACCGTAGTAACAGGTGGGGGAAGAGCCTAATGTTGAAAATTCCTTACTGTTAAGGCGGTTATAGAAAACCGCAGCAATTTTTGGTAAAGCTTCGGCATCTGTACCTGCTTCCATTTGAATTATGGATGCCATAGTAAGAATTTGGTTCATATTATAACCCATATCTTCGGCTTTTTTATACATATCGTCTGTAATGCGTTTTTCGCTTTCTTCTATCATTTTTCTAACTGCTAAAACAGCACATTCTTTAGAATCGTAATTATAAAAATCATAAGTTTCGGGGAATAAATAACCTTCCAGTGCGTAATACGTGCGGTCTGGGTCAGAGTTTGACAATAGCTTGCCCTTTAAATCTACTTGGTCTAATGCGGCAAAGAAATCAGACTTTTTGCACACGTTGTTCTTTTCAAGCAAGGTGGCAATACCGGGTACTACTACGTTTTCACCATTAACGTTTTTTGTATAATCGTTAATACCTGTGCCTTCGGGAATAGTGACACTAACACTTTGAGCTTTAGCACCTTGAGTTATAAGCATAGTTGAAATATCTTCATAACCGTCTTCAGAATTAAAG
>JBGVDY010000412.1:0-12850 GCA_045119585.1 Acutalibacteraceae bacterium
GCAATTTGAGTGGTACCGCGAGTGTAATTCACACCCGTCTCAAAGAAATTTGAGATGGGTGTTTTTGTTTTAAAAAATTATTTAATGAAAGGATGTATATAATGGATACTAACACCGCAAAAGAACAGCTTATGGAGATTGCGCTTCGAATTAAGGAGTTGCGCGAAATTATGGGTTGGACCACAGGCGAAATGGCTCAAAAAACTGAAGTGAGTGAAGAACAGTATATTATATATGAAGCTGCAAATGCGGACATTCCTTTTTCTTTTATTCATAAATGCGCTTTGGCATTTGACGTAGAGTTGACCGAACTTTTGGAGGGTCGTACTGCAAAGCTTTCAAGCTATACCGTAACACGTAAAGGTATGGGACAAAAAACCGCTAAGGAAGACGGCATTGATATTACTAACCTAGCGCCTAAGTTCCGTGATAAAATTGCCGAGCCTTATTTTGTAAGATATGAATATTCGGCTTCACAGCAAAATAAGCCTATACATCTTTCTACCCACTCCGGTCAGGAGTTTGACTTTATTTTAAGCGGCTCTTTGAAAGTACAAGTTGGCGAGCATACCGAAATTTTGCGTGAGGGCGACAGCATTTATTACAATTCTTCAATACCTCATGGTATGATAGCTGTTGACGGGGAAGATTGCGTTTTCTGCGCAGTTGTTTTGCCCGGTGAAGAGGTTAAGGAAGAAACAGTACGCAAGAGTATTGCTTCTGCCAAACATTCTGAAAAGCTTGTTTGCGAAAAATTTGTAGACGCTGTGGAAGATGAAAACGGCCGGCTTGAAAGCATTAAGTTTAAAAACACCGACGTATTTAACTTTGGATTTGATATTGTTGACGGTATTGCAAATAAATATCCCGAAAAGCTTGCAATGCTTCATATTGATAAAAACAAAACTGAGCGCCGCTTCACATTTAAGGATATTAAGCGTGCATCCAATCAATGTGCTAACTACTTTACATCATTAGGTATTAAGCGTGGCGACAAGGTAATGCTTGTGCTAAAGCGTCACTATCAGTTCTGGTTTGCTATGGTGGCACTTCATAAAATCGGTGCAGTAGCAATCCCGGCTACCAATCAGCTTAAGGACCACGATTTTGAGTACAGATATAAAGCTGCAGGCGTTAGCGCTTTAATTTGTACTGCCGACGGCGACACTGCCGAAATCGCAGAACGCGCCGCAAAGAAATGTGACTGTGTAAAACAACTTATAATGGTTGGCGGCAAGCGTGACGGCTGGCACGATTTTGATAGCGAATATAAGCTATATTCTGGCAAGTTTGACCGCCCCAGTGATGCATCTGCAGGTGATGAAGCTGCACTTATGTTCTTTACTTCGGGTACTACAGGTAATCCTAAAATGGCGGCTCATAAGCACACCTATGCGTTAGGACATTTTGTAACTGCAAAATACTGGCATTGTTGCGAGCGTGACGGTTTACACCTTACCATCTCTGACACAGGTTGGGGTAAATCGCTTTGGGGTAAGCTTTACGGTCAATGGCTATGTGAAGGTGCAGTATTCGTTTACGACTTCGATAAGTTTGATGCAGATGAAATCTTACCGATGTTTGCAAAATATAATATAACTACCTTCTGCGCACCGCCTACAATGCTTCGTATGCTTGTAAAGGGTGACCTTTCTAAGTACGATTTATCTTCTATTCACCATATGACCACCGCAGGTGAAGCACTTAATCCCGAAGTGTTCCGTCAGTTTGAAGAGGCAACGGGACTTCAGATAATGGAAGGCTTCGGTCAAACCGAAACCACCCTTACAATTGCTAATCTTTACGGTACAACACCTAAGGTTGGTGCAATGGGTAAGGCTTCGCCACAGTACGATGTGGATATAGTTGACCCTGATGGTAACTCGGTAGCCGACGGTGAAGTTGGTGAAATTGTTATAAGAACAAGCGAGAGTATTCCTTGCGGACTATTTAGGGAATATTATCTTGATGATGAAAAAACAAGCGAAGCTTGGTACGATGGTATGTATCATACAGGGGATACTGCTTGGCGTGATGAAGACGGTTACTTCTGGTATGTAAGCCGTATTGACGACGTTATTAAGTCTTCGGGCTACCGTATAGGACCTTTTGAAATTGAAAGCGTAATTATGGAATTACCATACGTACTCGAATGCGGTGTTTCTGCCGCTCCTGATGAAGTTCGCGGTCAGGTTGTAAAAGCAAGTATTGTGCTTACAAAGGGCACCGAAGGTACGGAAGAGCTTAAAAAAGAAATCCAAAATTATGTTAAAACGCATACAGCACCTTATAAGTATCCGCGCGTGGTAGTTTTCCGTGATGAATTACCTAAAACTATAAGCGGTAAGATTCAGAGAAACAAATTATAATCTTTATATTAAAAAATCTTTGTATATATCTATATATCATTATTATAGGTGTGTTGTAATTAAATATTGACAATTTTCCAATGTTATGATATACTCATACAGTAAAAAAGCCTTGACGAAGAGTATGCAAAAATTTGTATATTAGAGAAGTGACGGTTGGTGCAAGTCATTTATGCGGTTTTTGTGTTGTAACTTCTGAGCTGAGGGGAAGAAAGTTTATTACGAGTAGAACCCCTTCGTGATTGCTGCGTAAATGCATAGGAATTGTTGGATTCCAAGAGTGGCAGGTTTACTGCAATTTGAGTGGTACCGCGGGTATAGATAATTAATCAATGCTCGTCTCAAAGTCATAACTTTGGGACGGGTTTTATTTATTGTTAGAATCTGTCCTACTTGACGGAGGAGAATATATGGAACAAATGAAGGAACTTGATTTTAAAATCAAAGAAATTGCCGGTCGTATAAAAGAACTACGCGAAATTGAAAATTTATCAGTTGCGGATATGGCGGCAAGAACCGGTGTCAGCGAAGAGGAATATCTCAGCTGCGAAAAGGGTGAAAGTGATTTACACTTTGCCTTTATTTACCGCTGCGCAAATGCATTTAACGTTGACGTTACTGATATTATTGAAGGTTATAGCCCAAAACTAAAATCCTTTACTGTAACCCGTAGGGGTGAAGGTCAGCGTATTGAAAAAGCGCACGGTATGACCTATTACAACTTGGCTTCAGCCTTCAAAAACAGAATTGCTGAACCGCTTTATGTAAAAAGTGTTTACAGTGAAGAAGCTCAAACTAAGGATATTGAGCTTACAACCCACTCGGGTCAAGAATGCGACCTTATTATTTCGGGTCACTTAAAGGTTCAGGTTGGTAACCATACCGAAATTTTAGGCCCCGGGGATAGCATTTATTTTGACTCTAACACACCACACG
The DNA here is from genome assembly GCA_045119585.1 of Acutalibacteraceae bacterium. Taxonomy (GTDB): domain Bacteria; phylum Bacillota; class Clostridia; order Oscillospirales; family Acutalibacteraceae; genus UBA737. Next base: position 3,306 of record JBGVDY010000412.1, read on the forward strand.
GTATGATTGCCGTAAATGGTGAAGACTGTACATTCTACGCTATTGTTCTTAACCCGACAGGAGAGCCTATCCCTGAATTAGAACCCGATAAAACAGTTGACGGAAAGGTATCAACCCGTGTTCGTAAGGATAGAAAAGAGCGTATTTACAGCAAGTATATTGATATTGAAGAAAACGAAAACGGTACACCTATTTCTATTAAGTTTAAAAATACCGAAAAGTTTAATTTCGCTTATGATTTAGTAGACGCTTTGGCTGAAAAAGAGCCCGAAAAGCTTGCTATGTTACATATCTCACGTGAAGGTGTAGAACGTCGCCTTACTTTTAAGGATATTAAAAAGGCTTCTAACCAATGCGCTAACTACTTTAAGTCGCTCGGCATTAAAAAGGGCGATAGGGTAATGCTTGTGCTTAAAAGACATTATCAGTTCTGGTATTGTATGATGGCGCTTAACAAGCTTGGTGCTATTGTTATTCCCGCTACCAATCAGTTACAAGCGCACGACTTTGAGTACCGCTTTAAGTCGGCGGGGGTGACTGCTATTGTATGTACTGTTGATGGCGACACCGCCGCTCAAGTAGATTTAGCTGCTGAAAACTGCCCCGAGCTTAAGCTTAAAATGGTGGTTAACGGCAAGCGTGACGGTTGGCGTACTTTTGATGAAGAATATCCGTTATATTCAACCCACTTTAAGCGTACTGAAGATTCACCCTGTGGTGATGATTTAATGCTTATGTACTTTACTTCAGGTACAAGTGGCTATCCCAAAATTGCGGCACATAACTATAAGTATCCTCTTGGTCATTTCCATACAGCGAAGTATTGGCACGATGCTGACCCCGACGGCTTACATTTCACTATTTCAGACACAGGCTGGGCAAAGGCTATGTGGGGTAAGCTTTACGGTCAGTGGTTAGCGGAAGCTGCTATATTTGTTTATGACTTTGACCGTTTTGATGCGGCTGAAATATTACCTATGTTCGCAAAGCATCAAATTACTACCTTTTGTGCACCGCCTACAATGCTTCGTATGCTTATTAAGCAGGATATTTCAAAGTATGATTTATCTTCTGTTAAGCATATGACTACCGCGGGCGAGGCGCTCAACCCCGAAGTTTACCGTCAGTTTGAAAAGATTACAGGACTTCAGATACTTGAAGGCTTCGGTCAGACCGAAAGTACAATGATTATCGGTAATATGGTAGGCGAGCCGCATAAAATAGGTTCAATGGGTAAGCCTGCTCCTATTTATGACGTTCATATCGTTGACCCTGATGGTAATGATGTAGACGCTGGTGAAACCGGTGAAATTGTTATTGATATAAGTAAAGGTCTTCCTTGCGGCTTGTCTGTTGGCTACTATGGTGACGAAGAAAAGACTAAGGAAACTTGGTGCGACGGTTATTACCATACAGGTGATACCGCTTGGTGCGACGAAGATGGCTTTTATTGGTATGTTGGCCGTATTGATGACGTTATTAAGTCTTCAGGTTACCGTATAGGACCGTTTGAAATTGAAAGCGTTATTATGGAACTTCCTTACGTTTTGGAATGTGGCGTTTCGGCAGCGCCTGACGAAGTTCGCGGTCAGGTTGTTAAGGCAAGTATAGTGCTTGTAAACGGTACCGAGCCAACGGAAGAATTAAAGAAAGAAATTCAGGCCTACGTTAAGGAAAGAACTCCACCATATAAGTACCCAAGAATTGTGGTATTCCGTGATAGTCTTCCAAAAACTACAAGTGGCAAAATTCAGAGAAATAAACTATGATATATAAAAGAATAACCCTTTTGTGCGGTCATTACGGGAGCGGTAAAACCAACGTTGCCCTTAATATGGCGTATGATCTTAAAAAGCAAAAAGATAAGGTAGCTATAGCCGATTTGGATATAGTAAACCCTTATTTTAGAACTAAGGACAGTGCAGAGGAATTAAAGGAAAAGGGTATAACCCTTATATCTTCCGAGTATGCAGGAACTAACGTTGATATTCCCGCTATGCCGCAGCAAATGTATATGTTGACTGACGATAAAGATTTAAGTGCAGTAATAGACGTTGGCGGTGATGATCGTGGTGCCTTAGCACTCGGACGTATTGCACCCGCCATAATGGAAGAAAACGATTATGAAATGCTTTTTGTAATCAACTGCTACCGTCCCTTGACGCGTGACGTTAATTCTACGTTAGAAGTTATGGCAGAAATTGAGACTGCCTGTAAAATTAAATTCACAGCGATAGTTAACAACTCTAACCTTGGCAACGAAACCGCGGTAGAAGACGTTTTGGCGTCACTTGATTATGCTAACGAAGTTTCGGCTTTAACGGGGCTTCCTATAAAATGCACATCTGTTAGTGAAAACATTTATAATGATATTAAAGAGAAACTCAGTAATGTATTTCCCTTGAAATTACAAAGTAAAATCAATTAAGGAGTGTTTTAAATGGCAAAATTATCATTTTTAACAGACAAATGCAAGGGCTGCGGTCTTTGTGTTGATGTATGCCCTAAAAAAGTTTTAGCGCTAAGTAACGATAAAATTAACGCTAAAGGACACCACCCTGTAGAAGCAGTAAATCCCGATGATTGTATTGGTTGTACATTCTGCGCTACAATGTGCCCTGACTGTATAATTACTGTAGAGTAGAAAGGTGAGAATTTAAAATGGCAGATAAAGTTTTAATGAAGGGTAATGAAGCTATTGCCGAAGCCGCTATAAAAGCAGGCTGCCGTCATTATTTCGGTTACCCAATTACTCCCCAAACTGAAATTGCCGCTTATATGGCAAAAAGAATGCCTAAAATTGGCGGATGCTTTTTACAGGCTGAAAGTGAAGTTGCCGCTATCAATATGGTTTACGGCGTTGCTTCAACAGGTCTTAGAGTAATGACTTCTTCTTCAAGCCCCGGAATTTCTTTGAAAGGCGAAGGTCTTTCTTACTTGGCAGGTGCTGATTTACCTGCGCTTGTAATCAATGTTCAGCGTGGCGGTCCTGGTCTTGGCGGTATTCAGCCTTCACAGTCTGACTATTATCAAGCTACTAAAGCAGGCGGTCACGGTGACTTTAGAATGCTTGTTTTAGCGCCTGCATCTGTTCAGGAAATGGCAGACCTTACAGTTAAAGGCTTTGATTTGGCTGATAAATACCGTATGACTGCTATGATTTTAGCTGATGGTACAATGGGTCAGATGATGGAGCCTGTATCACTTGATTACGAAGCTCCAAAAATGATAGAAAAGCCTTGGGCTACAACAGGTACTAATATGGAAAGAGAACACAACATTGTAAACTCTCTTTTCTTACAACCTGATGAGCTTGAAAAATCCAACAATGAACGTTTTGAACGTTATAAGTACATAGAAGAAAACGAAGCTATGTATGAAGAATATATGATGGATGATGCAGAAATTTGCATCACTGCTTTCGGTATTGCTTCACGTGTAGCTAAAAACGCTATTGTGGAAGCACGTCAAAAAGGTATTAAGGTTGGTATGATTAGACCTATTACCTTATGGCCTTTCCCAAATAAGCCTTTTGAAAAGACAATTGGTAAAATAAGCAAGTATATTTCTGTAGAGCTTTCTATGGGACAAATGATTGACGACGTTAAGCTTGCTACAAAATGTAGCGGCGAATATATACTTTGCAATCGTGTTGGCGGTATGATTCCGTCACCAGAAGAGGTGCTCGCAGCTATTGAAAAAGCAAATGGAGGTAATGAGTAATGCCAGTATTTAAGAAACCCCATGCTTTAACCGACGTACCGCTTCACTACTGCCCCGGTTGTACCCACGGTATAGTTCACCGCTTGGTTGCTGAAGTTATTGATGAATTAGGTATTGAAGGCAAAACCGTAGGTATTGCGCCTGTTGGTTGCTCGGTTATGGCTTATAACTATTTTAATTGCGATATGATAGAAGCTGCTCACGGTAGAGCTCCTGCTGTTGCTACCGGTGTTAAACGCGCACTCCCTGAAAACGTTGTATTTACATATCAGGGTGACGGTGACTTGGCATCTATCGGTATGGCAGAAACAGTACACGCGGCTGCACGTAACGAAAACATCACTATTATCTTTATCAACAATGCAATTTACGGTATGACAGGCGGCCAGATGGCTCCTACATCTTTACCTGGTCAGGTTACTCAAACTTCACCTTATGGTAGAGATACCAACCATTGCGGTTTCCCAATTAAGGTATGCGAAATGCTTTCTGAGGTTGACGGTGCCGAATATTTAGAGCGTGTTGCAGTTAACAACGTAAAGAATATTAAGAATGCTAAAAAGGCTATTAAAAAAGCTTTTGAAAATCAAATAAACGGTAAGGGCTTCTCTTTGGTTGAAGTTATTTCAACCTGTCCTACAAACTGGGGTCTTACTCCTAAAGCGGCGCTTGAATGGGTAGACGAAAAGATGATTCCCTACTATCCGTTAGGCGTTTATAAAGACCGTAGCGCAAAGGAGGCAGAATAATATGGCTACTACACAATATTTATTTGCAGGCTTTGGCGGTCAGGGTATACTTTTCTCAGGTAAATTCTTGGCATATAAAGGTCTTACAGAAGGCAAGCAGGTAAGCTGGCTTCCGTCTTACGGCCCCGAAATGCGTGGCGGTACTGCAAGCTGTAGCGTTATTTTAAGCGATACACCGGTTGGTTCTCCTATAGTATCAAAGCCTGACGTTTTGGTTGCTATGAACCTTCCGTCTCTTGATAAGTATGAAAGCGCAGTAGCACCCGGTGGTGTAATCTTTGTTGATTCGGCTCTTATTGAGCGCAAGGTTGAAAGAACTGACGTTACTGTTCACTATATCCCTGCAACAAAGCTTGCAAGTGATAACGGTATGCCTACCTTGGCTAATATGATTATTGTTGGAAAAATTCTTAAAGAGCTTGGCGGTTACAGTGAAGAAACCGTAAATGCTGCTCTCTCAAAGGTTATTTCGGCAAAGCGTGCTGATATGCTTGAAGTTAACAAAAAGGCTATGAGCATAGGCGCAAATAATTAGGAGATGTTATTATGGAAATTAAGATAACTAAAGCTGCGGTTTTAAAGGAAAAACCGGATAGCAGCACATTAGGCTTTGGTAAAATTTTTACCGACCATATGTTTATGATGGATTGGAACAAGGAAAAGGGCTGGTACAATGCTCGCATAGTTCCTTTTGAGAATCTTTCGCTTCATCCTGCATCAACCGCGTTACATTACGGTAGTGAAATTTTTGAAGGCTTAAAGGCATACCGCCGCAAAGACGGTAAGGTTCAAATGTTCCGTCCTATCGAAAATATCCGCCGTATGAATCGCTCGGCTGAGCGTTTATGCTTACCCCAAATTCCTGAAGATTTAGCTATGCAGGTTCTTGAAACCTTTGTATCGTTAGAACAAGATTGGACTCCTTCGGCTGAAGGTACATCACTTTATCTTCGTCCGTTTATGTTTGGTAATGACGAATCTTTAGGTGTTCACGCAGTTCATAATGCTACTTACGTTATAATTGCTTCCCCTGTTGGCAGCTATTATGCAGAAGGCATTAACCCTGTTAAGATAATGATTGAAGATGAAGACGTTCGTGCAGTTCGTGGCGGTACAGGTTACGCTAAATGCGGTGGTAACTATGCTGCTTCTAACCGCGCAGGTGAACGCGCTGCACAGCAGGGCTATTCACAGGTTTTATGGCTTGACGGTGTAGAACGTAAGTATATAGAAGAAGTTGGCGCTATGAACGTTATGTTCAAAATCGACGGCAAAATCGTTACTCCTATGCTTTCCGGTTCAATTCTTCCCGGTATTACCCGTATGTCTTGTATAGCAGTGCTTAAGGATAAAGGCTTCGAAGTAGAAGAAAGACTTTTAAGCATTGACGAATTGGCAGAAGCTATGGAAAACGGTAAGCTTGAAGAAGCTTGGGGCTGCGGTACTGCTGCGGTAGTATCTCCTATAGGCGAGCTTTGCTACAAGGGTGTTAAATACCCCGTAAATAACGGTGAAATCGGCGAAGTTACTCAAATGCTTTACGATACCTTAACAGGTATTCAGTGGGGCAAAATTGAAGATAAGTTTGGCTGGATTAAACCAATAAAATAAACTTTTAAAAACTCCCTTCGGGGAGTTTTTTTATTGCTCAAATAACGGTAATATAACAAGATGTGTAACTTATATTAAGGAAATAAATGTAATCATAGGACAAAATTTTCTTGTTTTGATTAAAAATAAGACAAACATTTAAAGGAAAACGGATTTGTTTTGTTATATAATGATTACAAAATAATGTATGGGACGATTGAGTAAAAATATTTTTATGAGGTGAAAAAATGAAGTGTAAGAGTTTGTCACTAAAATTAAAATTTTTATCACTGTTGCTTTGTCTTGTTATGATTTTTGCAGCAATACAGGTGCCTGCGGTTTTTGGTGTTCAACTACAGAACCTACTTTCAAACGGTACATTTGATACCGATGTTGCAGGCTGGAAAAATTCCAATAGCGGTTGGGGAACACTTGAGTGGGATTCGTCGATACAAGCTATGAAGTTTACCAAGACTTCGGCTTCAAGCGGTCCTGCTGTTTATTCAGATGTAATTAAGGTTTCAAAAGGTGCCGGTGTGCAACTTAGCTATGATTATAAAACAAGTGTTGCACTTACAGGTACCGCTACAAGTGTGTATCTTTATGCTTATACAAGCGAGTTTGTTAACAATAAGGGTACTACGGTTTTTAAACCTACAGGTAGTAACTATAACTATGAGTTTGTAAACACTAAAACCGATTGGCAAACAAATGAATTAACATATACATTACCTGAAGACTGTGAGTATGTTCAGGTTCAAATTGCTTTTCGCGGCGCAGTTGCGGCGAATACCGTACTTAGTTTAGATAATATTTGCTTGTATGAAGTAAATGAAGACTATGTTTTAAATAAAATTTCCGTTGCGCTTGCAGATGGCAACCAAGCTGATTTTGATACTTGGGTAGGTGACAGCACTTTAGGTATACAAAATCTTGATAGTACAAAATATACCGACTATTTTTTAGAGCTCAAGAAAAAAGACGAAATAACCAAAACGGTAATTCAAAATGTAGTTAACAGTTTAGCATTTGAGGCGCCTGAGTCAATAATTTCAAACGGCACATTCGATACCGATGTGAGCGGTTGGAACTTGTATACTTCAAGTTGGGGTAGTATTACTTGGAATTCTGAAAACAAGTGTGCTGATTTTAAGAAGCTATCGGCTTCAAGCGGACCTGAGATCTATACTGATGCAATTAAGGTTGAAAGTGGCGACCGACTTTACCTTAATTATGATTATAAAACTTCTGCAGTTATTACCGATGTAAATAAAGCGTTTTCGGTTTACATGTTCGCTTATACCAGTGACTTTGTTGCAAGCAAGGGAACCACAACATTTAAACCTAATACCACCAATGGTCAATATACGGGTGAATTTGTACTTTCTACGACTGAGTGGCAAACAAAACAACTTTCTTACACTGTGCCCGAAGGCTATGAATATATTCAGGTAAGAATTGCTTTTAGAGGCGGCGCAGTTCAGAATACCGTGATGTCTTTAGACAATATATCCTTGTATCGTGTTGATGAAAATTATGTATTAAACGAAATTCGAACGGCACTTAATAATGATAACCAAACCTTATTTGAAGCTTGGATAGGTGACAGTGCTTTAGGCATTAAGCATCTTAATACAAGTAAATATTCAGATTATTTTACCGTATTGAAGGCAGAAGATTTAATTACAAAAGAAGCAATTCAAGCGGTAGTTGACAATTTGATTTATACAGCACCTAAATCAATAATTCCAAATGGGACATTTGATAAAGATGTAATAGGTTGGGGAGTGTATACTACAAGCTGGGGTAGCATTACTTGGAATTCTGAAAATAAGTGTGCTGATTTTAAGAAACTATCGGCTTCAAGCGGACCTGAGATCTATACTGATGCAATTAAGGTTGAAAGTGGTGATAGATTAAGCTTGAGTTATGATTACAAAACTTCGGCAGCTATTACTGATGTAAATAAAACAATATCTGTTTACATATTTGCATACACCAGTGACTTTATTTCGAGCAAGGGAACGACTGCATTTAGACCCACAGGAAGTGTATGCAGCGGTGGGTTTGTACTTACCACAACCGAATGGCAAACAAAACAACTTTCTTACACTGTGCCCGAAGGCTATGAATATATTCAGGTAAGATTTGCTTTCAGAGGTGGCGCAGTTCAGAATACGATTTTATCAATTGATAACGTAGAGTTATTTGTAGTTGATGAAAATTATGTTATAAATGAAATTAAGAATTCAGTTGATAATGGCAATCAAACTTTATTTGATGCTTGGATAGCTGATTCATCTTTAGGTATTGAAAACTTAAATACTGAATTATTCACAGATTACTTTGAAGCCTTAAAAGCTGAAACTGTAATTACTAAGGAAGTTATTCAAACTGTGGTAGATAGCTTTGTGGCAGAAGGCCCTGCTTCAATTCTTCCAAACGGTAAATTTGATAAAAATATAAATGGCTGGACTTCTAATAACTCAACTCTTGCTTGGGATAACACCGAAAAAGCAATAAAAATGACCAAGCAATCTGCTAATAACGAATTTTGGAGCGCTAAAATACCCGTTAGCGAAGGTCAAGAAGTTTATTTTGAATATGACATAAAGACTTCTGCCATTCTTACAGGTATGGCAACCGCCTTTATTTATGCTTATAACGATTCGGGCACTAGCCAATACACTTACGAATTTGTAGATACTACAACTGATTGGAGCAGCAAAAAGCTTTCATATACTGTTCCAACAGGTTACACTAGTATTCAAATTAGATTCTCTTTCAGAGGCGCAACACCTTCCGGTACTATTTTGTATGCAGATAATATGAAGCTTTATGTAGTAGATGCAGAATATGTGCTATATAAGATTGCAGAAGCGGTAAAAAATAACGATAGATTGTTGCTTGGCGACTGGTTGGTTAAAAAATCTTTAGGTCTTCAAAATGTAATTTCTTCTAACAGGGGCGCCTATCTTTCAGAACTCAAAAAAGAAACCGAAGCACTAACAAGAGAAAGCGTGCAGGAGATAATAAATGCCGTTAATGCAGCGCGCGAAGGCGCTTCACTTCTTCAAAACGGAAGCTTTGATACAGCTGTAAGTCCTTGGAGAGCATTTTCAAGTGCTACTCCGACTGCCATATATTCGGACGGCCAAGCTGCCCTTGCAAAATCAAGCAATGTGATTTCAATGATGCTTAGTGAAGTCATTGACGTCTCTTATGGGGATATACTCCATCTTGAATTTACCGCTAGAGCCAACCAAGATGATGTTCAACTTACCTTTACCAATTCACAATTCACCGAAGAGGAACTGAGAAATTATGGTGAAACGGCAGGCGAGAGCGGAAAAGAGGCTGTTTCTAAGGTTTTTGAGACATTTAATATTACTACTACTGCTAATACATTTGTAGCAGACATCAGGGTTGGTAGCAACATTTACGGTCTTGTAGCGTCGCTTTCGCTTGAAGGTGGCAACACAG
>JBGVDY010000413.1:0-5961 GCA_045119585.1 Acutalibacteraceae bacterium
TGCCTTTAAAACCTTTTAAAAGCTCGCCTGCTATATGCCCCGAATCACAAGCACTGCCACCATTACCGCAAATTAGTAGCTTACCGCCGTTTTTAAAGCATTCAAGCAACATATTTGCGCCCATTTTTATTTCGTTTTCACACGGCTTTAATTTTGGATATTCGGTAATTAGTTTATTAATCATATTTATCCTCCATTGCGGTTATAAGCGCAGCATAGTCACCAATTTTTTCTTGAAGCTTTGCGGGCACAATTTTCACACACTCGCGACTTATTGCTAACGCTTCTTTCTTTAGTTCTTTTTCCATTTCCGGAACAAGCAATTTTTCACTTCTTGCAAAAATACTGCCTATTACTATAGTTTCGGGGTTGAGAATATCTATAATCACACTTAAGCCTTTACCTAAATATTTACCGCATTTTCGGTATATTGCCAAAGCGCCCTTGTCGCCATTTTCTGCCGCTGTTGCAATACTTTTTGCGGTGATGTTAGGTATATCATTTTCATCCTTGCAAAAGCCACAAGAAGCACCCTTTTCAAAGCACTTTTCGGCATATTTTTTGCCCATTTGTGCGAGACCGCCACCACTTACAAAGCCTTCTAAAGAGCCTGCTTTACCATATCCTAAAGGACCGCTTTTAGCCATTCTTATATGACCAACTTCCCCTGCGTTGCCGTTAGTACCAGAATAAAGCTTGCCGTTTAGTATAAGCCCTGCGCCTAGACCGGTGCCAAAGGTTAAAAATATCATATTTTCACTGCCTTTTCCTGCCCCTAAACGCCATTCTGCAAGGGCGCAAGCGTTGGCATCGTTTCTTAAATTAGCAGGTATTTTAAAGCGATTTTCTATCATATCGGTAATGGGAATATTATCCCACCCTTTAAGGTTTGGCGGTGATTTTATAACCCCTGTTTTTTCATCAAGCGGTCCCCCACAGGATACCCCTGCCCTTTCCGCTTTATATCCGCTTTTTTCGGCAAGACTAAAAAGTTTCTTTAGCGTTTCTTTTGGGGAAGAAGTCGGTATTTCCTCGCGGTAGAAAATTTCACCCTTATCGTCCCCAAAAATCACAGCACATTTAGTACCGCCAATATCAAAACCTAATAAAACCACCTATTTTTCCTCCGTTATTTCATTAAGCTTTTTGTACCATTTTTTATAAGTATCAAAATCAAACGGCGGCATTCCTGCAAGATAATGGTTATAATACTCTTTACCGCCTATTGTCCATTTTATGAGCAACATTTTTTGCGTACTGTAAAGTAAATTCACCTTTGCAATTTCGGTTGAAGTATTAGCCTTTGCAACAAATTCTCCCTTTAAAATCACTTCACCGTTTTCAATATCGGTAATCTCATATTCACCGCTTTCATCCATTAACGTATCGTTTGAAGCAATAAGCGGAAAATGCCAGTTACGCATTTCATCAAGCATAAGTATAATCGGTGCCTGACTTCTTTTAATATAATCATACGCTACTTTTTTGCGATAGAAATAATCAACCACTGCATCCGACATTTGCGGCCAACCATCAATAAGATTCCACCAAAGTATTCCGCCCGTGTAAGGACGTTTAATACGTACACGCTCTATAAAATATTTCTTCGCTTCTGCCTGAGAAATTTGAGAAGCAAAGGCAAAATCTTCAATATTATCCATTCTTATACCAAAAAGCTGAGCTATTTGGTCATCCATAAGCTTTACTCGGTGCTGGCTGCCAAATTGGTCAGATGAATGTAGTGTCCATTGTTCATTGTAAATAGGCCATACATATTCTTCGTCTACAATCTCTTTAACCGACTGAACATCAGGGCATCCGTGATACCCCGTTTCACCCACAAAGCAGGCTTTGGAATTTTTATAAAAATCCGCCTTGTAGTAATCCCTTGCGCCCCATAAATGCTGTTCGGGTAAAATTTCTTCACATTGGCCACGTTCGGTTACAAGCTTGCCCGAAATATAGGGTGAACTTGCAACATAAGGGGTAAATGGGTCGTGTTCTTGAATGACTTGGGGCAAAATTTCCCTTGTCACTATGTTAGTATCGGGATTAATATTCATTCTAAGTGACAGCGCATCAACTTCGTTATCGCCACTATATAGCGCAAGACAGGGATGCGTTCTGAGTGTTTTTATAACCGTTTTAAACTCATTACGAAGATTTTCCTTTATTTCTTCATTGATATTTAACTTTTGACAAGCCATCATAAAATCTTGCCAAACAAGGATTCCGTTACGGTCACAATAATCGTAAAACTCTTTATCCTCATAAACACCGCCACCCCATACTCGAAGCATATTACAGCCTATATCGGTTGCAAGTTCGAGCGCGCGGGCATACCTTTGCTTATCTCTGCTATGGTAGGCATCCATAGGTACCCAATTGCTGCCCTTACAAAAAATCTCTTTACCGTTAACAATAAAATGGAAACGTGGTTTTTCACATTTAATGGTATCGGTACGGTCAAGCTGCAATTCCCTTATACCAACATTTAAGCGCACTTCTTCCACGAGTGTATCGCCGTTATATAGTCCTATTGTGGTATCGTATATATTAGCTTCTCCGTAGCCCCTTGGCCACCAAATTTTCGGGTTTTCAATTAGTACCGTGGGTTTTGCCGCCTTAACGCGCTCAAGCCGAGTTTCTGCATTAAAGGCCGAATCCTTACATACACCCTTAATTTTAAGCGTTAATCCGCCCGATTTCATAAGTTCGCAAACAGGAGCGTTAACGCTTATAAAAAATTTCACTTGAGCCGATTTTCCGTTATCCTTCAAATATGCTTTATAGTGAACGTTTTCAAACGAGTACTGATTTTTAATAACAATATCAACATCACGCCATAAACCTGCCGTTACTGCGCGCGGAAAAATATCCCATCCGTATGCATGGGCGGGTTTTCTTAATGAAAATAGTAAAGCCGAAGAGGTGCAGAACATTGAGCCTGCATATTCGTATTCAAGCTCACCCAAAAGCGCAGGTGTTATATGTACCGCGAGTATGTTTTGACTATCAGTTTTTAAATAATCTGTCGCATCAAATTCCTGCGGAATAAAGGCGTTTTTGCTTGAATATGCCTTTTTGCCGTTTATATAATAATCGGCAATACAGTCCACAGCGCCAAAGCGAATAAATACCCTTTCTTCATTGTTGTATTTTGGCGTGTCGAACTTGGTTTCATACCAAAAACCATACTTTTCGCACTCCATAGAATTAACCGTTGCCATACCTTTAAAAAGGTCTTTATCCAATAGCCCAGCTTTAGACATATCAAGTTCAACGTTACCGGGTACCGTTGCGGTTATTTTCTTTAATTTTTGGTAATTTTCTATCGTGTTTTTGGGGAGATTTATTTCATCCACAAAATACAAATTCCAGTTACCGTTAAGCGATATTTTTCTTTCCATTTTTATCACTCCTTTAAATTTATTTTACATCAAGTTTTCTGTTTTTTCACATCAATAAATAGGTAGTTTATCTCAATTTTTCATATATTTATTGATTTTTGATATGTTTTAATGTAAAATATCCTTGGTGATAAATATGAAAAAACCACAACTTTTCGGCAGAAAAGAACACCTGACCGACCAATCTATAATAGCACAAAAAAGGCAAGTGCAAAATTCTTACACCGCCCATTTTCACGATTTTTTTGAAATTGAATATATATGCAAAGGAAACGGCAAGCATATACTTAACGGAGAAGAATACCAATTTAAAGAGGGGGATGTTTATTTTTTAACCCCTGAAGATATACATGCCTTCTACCCCGAAACCGATGTTACAATTTATAACGTAATGTTTACCGAAGATTTTTTGTCGCCAAAAGCGGTGCTTCCCGCTATAGAAACCTGCCACGGGGTACAGCTTTCCATAACACCTGCCGAACAAGACAAAATTCAATTACTTTTTCAGCAGTTATGCGATGAATATGCCGAAAAAAAGGAAGGTCAAACCGAATATATGCAATGTCTTTTACGCTGTATTTTTATTTTACTTTTAAGGAATGTTGGAAAAAGTCCTGCATTCTTAAAGCCTTCTCCCATTGCGGCATCGCTTGTTTATATTCAAAGTAATTTTAAAGAAAACATAACCCTTTCGCAAACTGCCGCCCAAGTGAATTTAAGCACAGGCTATTTTTGTGAACTGTTTAAACGCTATGTAGGCACAGGGTTTAGCAGCTACTTAACCGACCTTCGCCTTTCCTATGCGGCAAAAGCATTAATAACCACCGACGAGCCTATTACACAAATAGCCTATTTAAGCGGTTTTTCGGCTTTTTCAACCTTTTCGCGACTTTTTAAACAAAAATACAAAATCTCCCCATCAGATTACCGAAAGAATAAATAATAAATGTATTTCTCATAGTTTATGTTATTAAAATCCAACCCCAAAACGTGAGTTTTGGGGTTGGTCAGTTTTTATGTGTTCTGCCTAAATTTAATCTATTATTTCGTATGTGAAAGGTGATAAATTATATTTTTTGCAGAAATCGACATTTCTTTCTAAGATTTCGTGTATTTTGGGCAAAAATACCGCTAAATCATCAGGCAATTGATTTTCACCTTTAATAACAACTTTGTCTGCATCACAATCGCTCCAAAGTAAATCCCAAAAAGCACTCCAATTTTCTCCGTACCAATCCGGAAAGTCAAAGGCTTCTTTAATTCTTTTGTGGATTTCACCTAAGTATTTGCAACCTGTTAAATCTAATTCAATTATTTTCATTAGTAAATCTCCTATACAATTTCAAAAAACGTTTTGTAATGGTCGTAGGTAACAAAAATCAGACCATCATTCGACCATAATATTCTTGTCTTTTGGTTTCATAGATTTTACATTCAATAAAATCATTAAACTGATTTGATTCTATCATTTTTAAAGCATATTTCCACTCGTCAAGTTTGAGTTTTTCCCAATCATAAATATTATCGTTCGAAAGCAACTCAATTAATTTTAAAAACATAGAATTAGCTTCTTCTTTTCGTCCAACCATACCGTAACAATATCCCAATAATTCCCATTTCCATATGTCTTCTGTGTAAAAAATATCCTTATATTTTGCTCTATCTATATTTTGAATAATAAAATCGGGAGTAATCATCTTAACCCACTTATTAAGCTTATTTAAAGCAATTTCTAAGTTTTTATTCAATCTTTTAATTATTGTTTTTTCACTTAATGTGTATGGTAACTCTAAATTTGCTTTATTGCTCAAAAAAGGTATTGTATCTCCGAACGTTAAGGTTAATTCTTCGTGTGCTATAAACAGCGGAGTAAAATATATTCCTACTTCGCAACTTGATGGTTTAAAATTACAAATAATATAAAATAAAAAGAACTCGTTTTCACCAAATATTATTTCACTTGTACTATGAAAAACCAAATTATTAGTTTCGCAAAAACATTTAATTTGTTCTTTTAATATTTTCTTTGTTTCATTCATTTTCGATTCGCACGCCATTTCATATATTATATTTCTTAGCATTTCCATCAATCTATTTAGGTTATCACAAGTATAACATATTATGATAGTATGTACAAGATAAAAAAACAACCCCAAAACTCACGTTTTGGGGTTGGTCAGTTTTTACTCTGCTAAGCTTTCAAGTAATATTTGTCTGATTAAATCAGGTGAGCCTGCGCCGCGTAATTCGCGCATTGCAAAGCCGAAAATAGCGAGTAATGCCTTTTCCTTACCTGCTTTATAGTCTTCTACTGCCTTTGGATTTTCAGCAATAGCTTTTGCTACAACCTTTTTAATTAAATCTAAATCGGTTTTAACCATAAGGTTGTTTTCTTCACAGTAAGCCTTTGGCTCAACGTTTTCTAAAATCACGGCAGAAAGTACGGTTTTACCTGTATTTCTTGTGATTTCACCGCTTTGCGCAGTCTTAATAATCCAAGCAAGCTTATCGCCTTCAAGGGTAACGTCCTTAGCTAAAATATTATTCTTTT
>JBGVDY010000414.1:0-3614 GCA_045119585.1 Acutalibacteraceae bacterium
AAAAGGCTTGACCAATTGGTCAAGCCTTTTTAGTTATATTTGTTTGCATATAGTTTTGCAAGTCCGCCCTCAGAGGTTTCGCGGTAAAGATGAGATAAATCCTTACCTGTTTGGTACATAGTTTCAACCACCACGTCAAAGGAAACCTTTCGACTGCCATAAAGGAAATTGGCAAGGCTTAAAGCATTTATGGCGCGCATAGCGGCCACTGCATTACGCTCAATACAAGGGATTTGCACAAGTCCGCATACGGGGTCGCAGGTAAGTCCCAAATGATGTTCCATAGCCACTTCGGCTGCATATTCAATTTGGTCAATACCCATTTCAAAGAGTTCGCACAAAGCGGCCGAAGCCATACTGCAAGCTGTTCCAACCTCGGCCTGACAACCGCATTCTGCGCCACTTATAGATGCATTAGTAGCAACAATATTTCCAATAAGACCAGCAACAGCAAGTGCACGTATAATATCCTCATCAGTAAAATTGTTTTTATCTTGCATATATTTTAAAACTGCTGGCAACACACCGCACGAGCCACAGGTTGGGGCTGTTACAATAATGCCACAATCGGCGTTTTGCTCACTAACCGCAAAAGCATAAGAACAAACAAGCCTGTTCTCACGGGTTTGGGGGCTTTCGTCTATATGCTTTTGGTTATATAAAAATTGTGCTTTTCTTTCAACTGATAATCCTCCCGGTAACGTTCCGCTTTTGCTCAAACCTTCGTTAATGGCATTTTGCATGGTTTTCCAAACTGCCATTAGATATTGCTTAATGTCGCTGTCTTCTTTTTCGAAAACGTAATCGGAAAGGCGGATGTTTCTTGATTTACACATATTAGCAATTTCAGTAAAGTTATTTTCACTGTAAACTTCTTTAGGGGAAACTGAGTCAGCACCATCAAACTGAATTTCACCGCCGCCAATACTGTAAAACTCTTTTTTATCTGTTTCTTTCCCCTCTTTAAAAGCTATAAACTCTAAAGTATTTGGGTGAATGGGTGTTTTGCTTTCATAATCGAAAACAATTTCGTGAGGGATGTTTGCCAAGGTTTCAGAAATTGCTCTGTCGGTACCGTGTCCCTTACCCGTTTTTGCAAGAGAACCCAACAACGTTACTTTAATAAAATCTGCTTGCGGAGATATTTTTAAAAACTCGGTTGCAGCAAAGGAAGGCCCCATAGTGTGTGAACTTGAAGGTCCCAAGCCGATTTTATATAAACTTTTTATAGATTTCATATTATTATACCTCGCTTTATTTCATTATACCACACCGCTGATTTAATGTAAATATTTTTGCAAAATCACTGTGTCCTATATTGACAGCAGCAGAGGGCTTTGTCTTGGGCGTGGGAGCGAATATGTTCAAAATCGCAGGACCTGTAATCGTTTATGGAACTATCGATAGTGTTATTTATGGGGTTATTTATTGGATATGCAATTTAATGTAGGGACAGGCGTCCTCGACTGTCCGCAGAAAAGGCTTGACCATACGGTCAAGCCTTTTTTAGTTGGTTTCTATACTGAATTGGTGTTACACCATATTTGTTTTTGAATATAGCGGTAAACTGGGCTGACGTAGAAAAACCGCAACGGCATGATATTTCGGTACAGTTATAATTGCTTTGTTTAAGCATTTTTTCGGCGGATAGTAGCCGTTGCTTTATTAAAAACTGCTTTGGCGATAATCCGGTAAGAGTTTTGAATTTGTGTTGAAAATAATCATAGCTAATATTCAATTGTTTTGCGCACTCGGATAAAATTAACTTTTCGTGAAAATTTTCGCTAATATAATTAATAATATATTCAAAACTTTTGGTGTTGCCTATGGTATGTTCAATACGTCTGATATTTAATAGTAATTCGTTGAGTTTTACGATGAGCATTTCTTTGTAGTCATAGTTTTGATTATGCGCTTCATTTAATAAATCGTTAAGAATTTTGTTAATCTTAAAAGAAGAATCTTTAAAGAAACCCAGTTGCAAGCTGTCAACACCTGAAAACATAAGGCAAATTACATTGGCGTCGGTATAGTGTAATTCGTCATGCTCGGCATCAGGTGGAATAATAACAAAACTACTGTCAAGAAAACAAAAGGTTTTACCCTGTATTTCGGTCTTTCCGTTACCGTGTACGTAATAAACCAATTCGTGATATTTGTGAGAGTGATTTTTAATATAGGAGTTTTGATGTCTATCTGCTTTCCAAATGGAAATTAACCGCAAATTTCGCACGGGTATTCTCCTTGTCGTATTATTTTTTAATATTATAGCATATTGCTTAAAATTTTACAATAAGCCAAAATATATAAAAAACTGACGTATTTATTATATTATTCTTTTGGGTAGTATTTTAAAATAATGAAATAGGTTTGGCGAAACAATCCTGTTTCGCCGCAAAATCTTTGATTTTGCGACAAATTTTTACTAAAAATTTGTCCTTTTCCATTGTAATGAGTGTCGTGCAAAATTAAATATGATAATTTAATTTTGCCAAAGCCACTTAATAAGTGGCTTGTCTAAACGCTCTAAAAGCGTTTTGACTAACTATAATCATTATAATGGTAAATGGAGGTTGTATTATGATTTGGGAGCAATATTTTAAAAATTTGACAACACCAAAAGGGAAAATTGACGTTGTGTTAGATACCGATGCATATAACGAGATTGATGATCAATTTGCGATTTCTTATATGTTGAAATCTACACAAAAATTTTGTGTAAAAGGTATTTGTGCGGCACCGTTTTTGAATGGAAAAGCTATTTCTGCGGCTGACGGAATGCAAAAAAGTTACAACGAAATTTTGAAGTTGTTAAAGCTTATGGGCAAGGAAGAGTTGAAACAAATTGTTTATAAAGGCTCCGAAAATTATCTTTTGAATGAAACAACGCCGATAGAATCGCAGTCAGCAGACTTTATGGCAAAACTGGCTGATGGATATTCTCCTGAAAAGCCGCTTTATATTGTTGCAATAGGGGCTATAACCAACGTTGCTTCCGCAATACTCAAAAACCCAAAAATGAGAGAAAATTGTGTTGTAATATGGCTTGGCGGTCACGCAATTCATATAGATTTTGCCGCTTCTGAATTTAATATGAAACAGGATATCGCGGCGGCGAGAGTTGTTTTTGATTGCGGCATACCTCTTGTTCAATTGCCGTGCAAGGGTGTTGTTGATCGTTTTGCAACCTCAAAATATGAATTGGAACACTGGTTGAAAGGAAAAAACGCACTGTGCGATTATCTGTTAGAGAATACCATTAAAGAAGCCGAATCCTATGCGGCAGGAAAACCGTGGACTAGAGTTATTTGGGACGTTACAGCTGTTGCATGGCTTATTAACGAAGACTCAAAGTTTATGCAAGACCGACTGATTCCAAGTCCGATACCGGAATATGATAAGCATTATGCATTTAACCAAAACAGGCATTTTATTAAATATGTATATTCAATAAACCGAGACGCGTTGTTTGAAGAATTGTTCAAAGTTTTAGGTGAGTGAAATGAAAATTTATAATCTTGGTTCTTTAAATATAGATTATGTTTATGAAGTAGACCATTTTGTTACTGCCGGTGAAACGCTGTCATCTGAAAAGATGACTGTTTTTCCGGGTG